>JADJPR010000006.1 GCA_016713135.1 Rhodanobacteraceae bacterium
CGCCAGCAACAGTTCGAGGTCAGAGCGCTCACGGCCGGACCAGCGCCAACTGGTCTGCGTACGTTCCTGCGGCTGGATTCTGGCGAGGTCAGGTAGGGCCCAGACCAGGGCGCGCAGTCCATCGCGCGGAGACATGCCGGGATCGGTCGTCAGGAACTCCGTGACCAGCGCCTCGATCGCTTGGGGCGGCGACCGTGCAGATAACCGCCACCGTCACCTGTTGCAACCCCACGGCTGGCTCGCACAATAGCCATACCCGGCCAATCTGGGTCTGCTGCGCTCCTCACGAAATGCACTGAGGAACGTCCGCGAATATCCAGTCTGGCTGGTCGCTCGACTTACCCGTGGCACGACACCGCCCTCGACCTGACCGCCGTGCTCAGTCGGGGCGCGATTAAGCTGCTAAGAATCCTGACCGCGTCGCCTGGAGATTGGGGGTTGCCTCCAGCTCCGGCAGCGGCCCGCAGCCCACGCCCTGAACGTAGCGTGCCGGCACGTTCGCGGCGCTTTACCAACAAAGGCGATCTGGCAGGCTGGCCTGATCGACATCATTGCCCCCGCGTGCGCCTCAGACACGATAACGCGCCCCGTTGGGAACCCGGATACCACTCGGTCCGAATGCTGCCGCGCCCGCAGTCCAGGTTGCGCGTACTCGTTACCCAGCTCAGCAGCCTTGGCGACGATTTCCGGGTGCAGGGGCGCATCCGGACTGTCACCGCCAGATCGCGCTGGCGACCGGTGGTGAAGCTGGCGCCTCCTTTGCTCAGCTCGAGACGTGCGCTCACCAGCCTCAACGGTGGCGCGGCCGCCCGGTAAGCGCACTGGAGAATAATGCAGTGCCCAGGATCTAAGGAAGCAGGGCGCGTCTGCATCCTGCGGCGCCAACCCCGCTGGTGCAGCCGGGGCGTTGAGTACGCATGGCCCCAGCGTGGACCCAGTCGCGCCCTGGATCGTTGCCGGCAGCTGACCTGCCGGTGCTTTGCTGCCGGAAGGTCGAAGCGCTTCCGAGCTTTCCAGCAGCGCGCGGTTCCACTGCACCGGAAGCTCCCTGCGCGGAACGACCGACCCCGCCGGCTGGCAAGCGGCTCTGCGTTGTCGCCTCGAGGCGATCCCCGATGCCCCGCGTCCACGCCGCGCTGCAGATCGCTCAGCCGGTACTCACGCCAGCAGGCCATCGCGGCAGGGCTGGATTGCCAGAACATGCTTTGATCGGGTGGCGACCGGACCAGAGACCGGCAAACGGGGCCCCACGCCGAAGCGCCCACCAGCAGGAACAGGATCGCCTGGCGCGGGCTTCGCCGTGCGGTGCGTTCATGGTGCACGCTCCGCCGGCAGCTTGTGGGCTTTCCACCGGTATCTCGCTGCCGTGACTCAATCACTCGCTGCGAGACCCTTGCGCGCGGTAGCGCCGGGACTCCGACTCAAAGCCGCTGGTGCCTGAACCCCCGCCTGAATCTCGAACCCATCGGCAAATCCTGGCCCGGCGGCGGTCCCATCGCGACGGGCTGCGAACGGCCCCAGGTTCCGCGCATTCCCGGCGCCATCGGTGGCACGGAACCAGAGTTACCTGAGCCCAGGCGCAGGCGCCGGGGCAGGCCGTGCCTTTCACCTTGCGCTGGACCCGGCGCCAGCGCGATCCAGGATCCATCATCAGCACCTCGCGCTGACCGATTCGATGCCATCGTTGCGGCGTCGCTCCGCCTGAGCGCGAACGGGGAATGGGATCAGGAACGGTGGCCCCGGCAACCGGCTCCAGCACGAGTAGTGTCTAGGCAGGATCTCATCGCGGATGTCGGCCTCCGTCGCCGCGATCGGCTGATGCAGCATCCGGCTGGTCAGACTGACTGCCAAACCAGCTGCAACCGCACGCGCGCCGCTGGCCTCGGATGTAGGGTATAGGAACAGCGAGCTCACCCCGCGCGCCTGGAGCAAGGGTCGCGACTCCACCTCGGTCAGGCTAACGGCGCCTGGGACCGACCGAGGCGTCAGGACGCAGGACTGTCGCCATGCAAGGAATCCGGAATCGTCGAGATCCCTGCCCGCATCCCCGCGACCGGTTGCCCGTGAGGACCGCTGCCAGGATGCTGCAGGGCAGCCCCGACCGGCGCCGTATTGTTGGTCGGGCGCATCACCCGCACCAGAACGGATCACGCTCAGGTTTCCAGCGCGATCGCGGGCACGCAGTTCAAGCGAGTTCTCGCCCGGTGCCAGCCAGACGGCGCCGGCGCTTTTTCTGGCTGCTAGGCGTCGCTCACGATCACCAATGGCGCCGGCTGATTCCCAAGTTCGACTTCGATGCCCGCCTCGTCTGCGCCACCACCGGCAGGTAGCTCAGAGGCGTCGCCGAGTTCGCGGCGGCACCGTGATCCGCTGGATCCGGCGGTGTCAGGTCGATGGTGATGGTGTGCAGTTCGCGGTTGCCTGGATTTCCCGGCTCCGTCAGTGGCATTCGCACTCCAGCACTTGCGCCCCTGTAACGCTGATCCGGTGCCGATGCATGCGGGACACCATCGAGCAGCACTTCCGTGCCCGGCAGGATGCGCATCGGTCACGGTCACCGTTACGACCAGCGTACAGTTGCTCAATTGGCCATCGACAATGCCGGTGATCTCGATGTCCGGAGGCGTCGTCGACGGTGACGGTCCGCGCCAGGATTGGTAACCCGGTCGGCTCGTGACCGGTGGCATCGCGCGCCCGCACTGAATGCCGCGCACCATCCGCAATCCCATCGAGTTGCGCGGCGTACCTTGGCGCGGATCCGATGCCACTGCGACAGGCATCTGCTGATCGAACAGCAAATCGACGACGTCGATGCTGCTGTACAGGTCGAGACTTGCGCTGCCACAGGGAAGCTCGCCGGCAACAATGCCCCGGCCTCGGGCTGCAACAGGCGACCTCAGGGGAGTCAGGTCGGCCAGCGCGATCACTTCCGGCCGGCACGGTCCAGACTCGCCGCCCACCGCATCCGTCAGGTGTGGCCAGGACCAGCACGTAGTTGCCCAACGAGAGGGAGCCACTGGCGAACCGGTAAGTCTGCGGTGAAGACGGAGGGAGTGCGAAGTTCGCGTCCATTGGACCTGCGCCACGGTCTGGCCGCTGGCTTGGTCGACCAGAGACAACCGGGCCGGAATGTCATCGACCGGTGTGGCGCCCAGATAGTTGATCACGGCGGTGCCGGTCTAGATCCGGTCCGGGGCTGGCTCGCGGTGGTTGCCGGCTGAAGGTCGCCGTCGAACAGGCCCACCGTCGCCGAAACCGCGGTGGACCGTGCGGGTCGTCGGAGGCGATGCGTTGCCCGCCGGATCCACCGCAGATGCCAGACCAGATTGCTCCCTCCGCCAGTGGAACGGCCGCGAAGCTGACGACGCCCGCGGTATCGGCGGTAGCTTGGGCGCTAAGCCACCGAGTGTCAGGGTGACCGTTGCTGCGGGTTCCGTCGCCAGGACAACGGCCGTCGTGGTCGCGGGAAATCACGGCCCCGGCAGCCGGGAACGTGAATTGGAGTGCCGGAGGCGTGGTATCGATGACGAACCGAGACCGCGTTGGCTCCGGTTGCCGGCCTGATCTGTCGCACTGACGAACAACTGGCGACTGCCCTCCGAGGTCATCGGCGTGCCGGATGGTATGGCTGTCCATCCAGCAACAGGATGGTCGCATCGAGGTTCGTATCGCTGACCTGGATGACGGGGACCACGGGCACCGCGTACAGACCGCCCTCGGCGACACCCGGATGTCGATCTGCGGCGGCGTGCGGTCCACGGTGACCGACCACGGACCGACACGCCGAGATTGCCGAAGGCGTCGCGTGCCCGGGCCTGCAAGGTCAGCGGGCCTTTCAAGGCATCGACCGGGAACCGGAACTCCCCAGGGAAACCGGTTCCGGGACTCATCGCCTGGAACGCACCGCCACCGATGCGCGGTTCCACCTGGGGAGATGCTGCGCATCCAGGACACGCACCGCTGCATCAAATGATCCAGGAACGAAAGCGCCATTCACGGGACGGATCGGGTGATCGTCGGGGGGCGCAACATCCGAAACCAGCGCGGTCCGCACATCCAGCATCCGCGCCAGCGATCCGCCGGGCACTTCCAGCGTCAGCAGAATGGCGCCGATCGACATCCCGGAGGCAGAGACTTCAAGCGTACCGATGCGCGATTCACCGGCCGCGAGCGACCATGTGTAGGCGCTGCTGGGCCAGTTCATTTCAGTCGTCGCCGGCGCGCACGCGCCCGGACCGGTCGGACAGTGCCACTGCGCCGGTGTTGCACCTCGAAATGAATCGTCGCCGCAGAGCCGGCGGGCAGCACGCTTTCCGGCAACTGCCAGGCGCCACCCACTGCGGTTGCACCACCACCCGCACCGCGATTGCACGCCGCGCCGGCCTCCGCCAGCAGGCCGCCTGACCACACCTCGGAAATCAGGCTGTACGCGCCGGCAGGCAGTGTCCCGGACGCGAACGAAACGGGATGCGCGCCATCGTATCCAACCGTCAAACACCGAGTGCCCGGGTGTTCTCCGGACATCGCCAGGCCGTTGGGTCCGATCAGTCGCGAGCGCAACTCGGCATTCTCGACAACCACGTTGCCCTGCACGTAGCGCAACCTGGCCTGCAGCTGGATGGGGCGCCCAGTGTCACCGTTTGCTGACCCGGTTCCAGGGACAACCACAACAGCGACTCGGCGCGCACGTCGACGAGCGCATCGCGCGAACGAAGCAGCGTACCGGCTGCATCATGCAGTTCCGCGATCACGCGGTAGCGCCCGCTGCAACCGTGCCAGGGTCCAGCCGAACGGCACGGTCAAGCTCGCTGTCGGGCCGTTCAGCTGTACCGCCTGTTGGTGCAGGAGGGCGACCAGATGCTGCTGGTCATCGAGCATTCGTAGTGTTAGGCGTCCAGTGAACGACGTCCCGTTCACGACTGTCACTGTGCCATGCAGGGTCTCCGTCGGTCCCAGCGTAGAGCGCGATCAACCGTGAGCGCGCAGCTCCAGGCAGCCCATCGGCATTCACCGTAGAACGTGCGAGGCGCGATTGTTGGAAAAACTCGATTCCTGGAAGACGCGAGCAGGGTTCACCGCCACCGAAACGCCGTAGATGCCCGTTTCCGCCAGCGCTGGTGCTTGCCAGGCAACGACCGTCTCGGTACCCGCCAGCAGCGGCGGCACAGCCACCGAAAGCGGTGGCATCGATTGACCTGCGGGCGTGGACATCTGCAGTGTCGCGGTGGCTGCCGCGCTCGATGCGCTGCCAATGCTGCAGGATGCGCGCCGGAAACGCGCGGCGGCTCCTGGCAAGCCTACATTGGGCTGCGCACTGAGGTCCTGGTTGCGGACCTGCAGATCCGGTAGTCCGTCGCCAGGTACCGTGATGGTGATCGGCAGGGCCGGCCCGCTGTCCAGCTGCCCCGGTGCCGATGCAATTGCGGCAAGGATGTTGTCGCCAAAGGCCAACTCGAAGGCAGGAAGCCGGAACACGCCTGGCGGCTGCACGATATGCAGGTCGATGTCGGCCTGGATCGCCCATTCCTCGGTGGCCAGCGCGGCCATCAACGTCCCCCCGCTGATGTCGCGACTGGCGAGCTGCAAGCCGTCAGGCCAACGGTGCAAGGTCCATTGTCCGGACCCGAGCACCGCCAAGCGCGTGTCGTCTTGGTTGAACTCGATCGCGACCGCGTCCGGGCTGCCAAAATCCACTGGCACCAGCGCACCAGTGCTCAGATTCAGCCGGTGAATGCCCGGAGCATTCGAATCACCAAGGACCAGGGCCTCCGGTGACCGCCTGGCCAGCGTCGGTACGCCGATGGCATTGATCGCGGCCTGCTGTACCAATCCCGATTGCAGGTCGAGCACCTGAATCCGCCCGTCGCTCAGGTACCAGATCGCCCAGCGGTTGTCGCCGTGTATGCGCACGCTGCGCGGATCGATGTCTGACGCGGGAATCGCGATCCGGTTCCAGTCCCCGACCGGCTGTTGCTCGCGCCAGGCCAGCTCAAGGCCCGCCGCGCCACCGGGGAGGTCTGCCACGACCAGCAGGCGCCGACCGTCCTCACTGAGCCGGAACAGGCGCAACTGGGGAACCTCAAGGACCTCCGTCCGTGTGGCCGATGCCAACCGGTAAATTTCCAGATGAACCGAGGAGCCCATGGGAGAGCAACGCATCAACTGGTCCGCGTCCAGCCATTGGGCCAACGCGCAATCGCTGCCAAGCTGGACGCCAGGATCCTCACCGTCGACAGGCCGCACCCAGGCGTCGCTGTAGACCTGACCGGCATCCGGCGAAACCAGTACGTCGCTTCCGCCAGTCAGGTAGCTGCGCATCAGGGCTTGGTGGGAATCACGGCCTGGCGGGAGGAGGTCGTACCGGTCCCGACATGCACGATCGATCCCGGTTGACCGCGTCCGGCAATCACACTCGTTGGTCGCGGAATCACGACCGACCTGCCGTAGCGAGTTGGAAAGTGAAAAGCCGGGGTGACCACGGGCGCGTCGGCGTAAACCGGAACCCCTGAGGCCGTGTTCGATTCCGGGCTGCCATTGCCAATCACATCGAACGCGCGAACCCGGTAGTAATAGCGCGTGCCATTGACCAGCCCCTCGTCATCGTAGGTGGTCACTTCACTGTCCCCGATCTGCTCGAAGGGACCGGCCTCGGCAGGCGAACGCAACACGCCGTAGTACACCGGGTTGCTGCCGGTTCCAGGCTGCCATGTCAGACGCAACGCACCCCCGCCGGGTAGCGCATCCACGACCAACCCGATCGGCGCCGGCATCGTGCCCACATCGACGGACAGCACGACCTGGTTCGACGGTGCCGCGTTCCCCGCCTGATCGACCGCGAGAATGCGATATCCATAGGCGCCATTGGGCAGGCCCGAATCCGTGTAACTGCGGTTCGCGAGATTCGTGATCGAGGCGATCGGCGTGCTGCCACGCAGAACCTGGTAGGCGGCCAGGTCGGGAGCGTTGCTCTCCGTCCACTGCAGTTGGGCGTCCGCGCCCTGGACTTGTCCACTCAGGACCACCGCCGGTGGTGGCACGATGTCACCCACGACCACGTCGGCCGGATCGGACTGCGCGCTTTCGAATGCGTCCTGGTTGACCGCCGCGATGCGATATCGATAGCGACCATCGGTCAGGGTCTCCTGCAGGCTGGTCGCGCTCTGCGTCGGACGCACCCGTACGACGATTTCGCGCAGGTAGACGGATGGGTCCGCAGCACTCAAACGCAGACGGAACTGCTGGCTGCGATAGGGCTGACCAAGGCTCGCCGACAGCGTTCCTGGCTCGTCGGTCAGCGTCGCTGGCAGTCGCACCCAGTTCCCGAGCCACTCGCCCTCGACCGCCAGGGCTATCGGCGCTTGCGGTGCATCCAGCTGAATCTCGAACGCGGTGACGATGACGGGCTCGGCCAATTGCACCAGAACACTGACGCCGCCGCCCGACAGGTCGATCGACTCACCAGTTGAGGACGCACCGTCGATGAGCCTGGGCAGCGCCCTGGGTGTGCCCTGCGCACGCAGTTCAGCGGCGGACTGGGGCGTTTGCGCGGCATCGGGCTCTCGCGCCGAACCATCACGGAATACCCGGAACGAGACCGGCCGCGGATAGGCCGGCATCTGCCAGCTCAGGTTCACCTGATGCGCATTCACCGTCGCCGCCACGTTTGACGGAGCTGGCGGACGCTCGCTGCGCAGCACCTGGGATTCGAATGGCTTGCTGCGGTTTCCGACGCCGTCCCGGACGCGCACGGTCAGGGTGCTGAGGCCCGGTTCGAGCAAGGTCTGCAGGGGCAGCCATTGTCCCGCGGCGACCGCCTGCTCCGGGAGCGCTGCGCTTCCGGAGGCACTCTGCAGATCTGCCACAACCTGTCCGGATACCACCGAGCGCACGCGCCATTCGGTGGCCGTCTCCAGCGTCGGCGTATACGGCTGCTCCACCTCCACACTGAACACCCGCGCATTGACCGCTGCGCCAGCGGGCGACTGGTTGCCCGACGTATCCACTGCCCGAATGCGGTAACGATATTCGCCATCGGTCAATGAGCCGTCGACATGCGCAACTGTCGGCGAGGGAACCACGCCAACCGTGACGAACTCGCCGCCTGGGGCAGCGCGCTGCACCTCGTAGCTGGCCAGATCCTGGGCGTTCACCGGGTCCCAATCGAGCATCGCCTGCTCGCCGTCGACCAGGACACGCAGGTTTGCAGGGGTTGGCGGCGCCTGCAGGTCTCGATGCTCGATCCGTACGCTGGGTGGCGCGGGATCGCTCAGACCTTCCTGATCCAGCGAACGCGCGCGCAGGTCGAAAAAGCCATAAGCCTGGGGCGCCGGTTCGAAAATCGAATCGAAGGGAGGCACCGCGAACATCGGGCCGAACGGCGTCCAGACGGACGCGCCATCCGCCCGGAACTCGAACTGGACCTCGGCAAGGTCAAGGTCGGCGCTGGTTCCGCGGACCGGAACGCGCGTGTCGAATCGCTCACCATCCAGCGGCCTGACCAGACGGACCCGCGGCGGCCTGCCCGTCCGCGTCAAGCTGACTGGATCCGAGAAGGCACTGAGGTTGCCAGTGGTGTCGATTGCCTGGACCCGCCACTGGAAGCCGCCGTCGCCGACGTCCTCATCCAGCCAGTCAGGCGTCGCTATGGCCAGCAGCAAGGGGTTCCCGCCCGGGTCACCCTGCAGCAGACGCGCGCCGCGATAGACGAGATAACCATGCAGGTCGGCTTCGGTGTTGGGCGTCCATGTGAGCTGCACATCGCTGGTCCCGGCTTCGCTGGCCACCAGGCCGACGGGCGCAGCCGGCGGCTGGTTGTCGATCGTCAGTCCGACTTCCCGGACAGCGGCGTTGTTCGAGATGTCCCAGGCCTCGATTTGCAGGCTGGCGGGGCCGTCGAATCCCTGGGTGTTCCAGCGCACCAATTCGGCATTCAGGACGGCAGCGGTGCCGCTGGCCAACACCACCGCCGGTTGCCCGTTCCGAACCACGCGCAGCTCCCAGCGCTCAAAGTCGTCGCGACTGAAGGCGCGACCGGTGATGGCCACCGTGCCACCGATGCGCGAGCCATTGAACGGCGCGTACAAGGCGACCTCGGGCGGTGTCGTGTCGATCGCCAGGCTGACCTGATTGCTCGGCGAGGATTCGTTGCCCGCGGCATCGATGGCGCGCACCTGCCAGCGGTGCATCCCCTCGCTGAGTTCGGTGTCGACGTGCTCCAGGCCAGATGGCTCGGCGACAACTTGTGCGTTACGCAGAAGCCGGTAGCCGGCCACATCGCCGGCTGGAGATGGCGCGGTCCAGGACAGGCGTGCGTCACGCGGGCCCGTGCGCGCCACGCGCAGTTGTGTCGGCGCGGGGGGAGGCAAGGTGTCGACTCGAACCTCGCGGAACACCTCGCTGACGTGACCAGCGCGGTCATGTACCCGCAGGCGCAGCAGGTAGACGCCGTCAGTCGCTGGCGACAGCACCGTCGCCAGCAGTCCATCCGCTGGCTCGCTACCCTCAGCTACCCGCTGAAAGACGGGCGGCTGCGCGGGTTCCGCGAGATCCAGCTCGAAACGGTCGAAGTTCGCATCGGTCGCGCTACCGGTCACCGCAAAGCTCGCGCCTACCGACGCGCCTGCCGATGGTGAGTCAATGCGCGCAACCGGTGGCGTGTTGTCGAGTACCACCGAGACGTCCACCAGGCCCTGATTGCCCGCTCGATCAGATGCCGTCACCCGCAAGGTGTAGGCACCGTCGGGCTCCACGCCTGCCCAGGCGGCGGTCCAAGGTCCACTGCCGACGCCGGTTTCGCTCGCGATCAGCGCAACCCGTGAATCTCCCTGGCGCAGCTCGAGCATCCGCCCGTCGGGATGGCTGTCATCGATTCGTACTCGCACGGCGATCGGCCCGCTTGTTCGGGACAGCACCGCGTCCGGGCCCGGCGTATCGATCGACACGCCTGGCGGGGTGCGGTCCAGTGTGAACGCATGACTCAGCTGGCTGCGATTGCCGGCGCGATCCTGCGCCTGGATGCTCAGCGTGTAGCTGCCCTCCGCCACGTCATCATCAAGCAGGGCCAATTCAAGGACACCGCCGCCTTCGTGCTGTGCCAGTAATCCCGGCATCGGCGGATTGGAAGAGACCTCGGCGCCCAGGGGATGGGCTTCCTCCACTTCCAGTGTCAGCGCCCCACGCCCGTTGCTGAATGCGCCGGCCGGCGCACGCATCACCAGCTGTGGCGGTGTGGTGTCCACTGCAACCTGGAACTCGGCTTCTTCGAAGTGCGCTGGCTGCACGGGATCGACCACCCTGAGCGCGACCCGGTAGGCGCCATCCGGAACCGGCGTTTCCGTCTGATCGCGTCCGTTCCAGGTCAGGGACTGCGTGCCGTTCAGGGTCACCGAGTCGGCGAGCGTCTTGCGAGTCACCCCTGTGGCATCCAGCACCCGCACGCTCACCAGAGCCGGGCGACCAAGGCTGAGGGACAGGATCGTGGATTCGAGGATGCCGTCGTTGTTGGGCGAGATCAGCTCGTTGTTCAACTCCGCCGCCAGGGTCAGCGGCGAGCGCTCCGGAACCTGGACCTCGATATCTGCTTGGCTCTCCAGCCCGACCTCGTCACGCGCCCTGAAGCGCAATCGATAGGTACCGGCAGCGACATGGTTGTACCAGTCATGGGCGTAATCGCGTGGGCCCCGAGCGGATGTCGGTTGCGTCGCGATGTTCAGCCATTGACCGTTGCCCACCAGGGCCGAATAGGAGAACTCGACCTGTGCCATGACCTGATCCTGGGCCCGGGCACGCAAGGGCTGGAAAAGCGTCAGCGCGCTGCCTGGCGCCGGTTCCAGCCATTGGACCTGGGGCGGGGTGTCGTCCACCCTGACCGGGACCAGATCCTTGCGCTCGTGGCCGCAATCGTCGTGGCTGACCAGGACCACGATGTACTCGCCCTCGAGCACCTGCCCCTGGGTGTTGCGGCCATCCCATTGCCACTGCAATGCGCCGGTCAGCGGTCCGCGACTTCCCAGATCCACGAGGGCCGGGCCTGCCTCCGTCCATTCCCCGGCCCAGCCCAGATCCGTCAGGACGGGTCGGGAGCCCACCGCGTGCAGGGTGGCCTGCGCAGAGATCTCTTCATAGGCTTGCGCCGCGACCCAGACGGTTTGCCCAAGCGAAGGCGAGAAGCGGTAGGAACTTTGCGCAATCCCGTTGGCCATGGTCGTCGGCGGACGCAGGTGGTCGAGGCTGCGGCCAACCACGGGCGATTGCATCAGGACTCGCGCATCGACCACCACAGGACGCTCGACTGCAGGCGAATAGCGTTCACAGAAGAGACTGCGGACACGCAAGGTCGCCGGACCCTCAGGCAAACCCACTTGTTCCCAGGTTTCAATCTGCCAGTCGATCGGGGCCGCGTTCCTCAGCCCAGGCAATTGGTCCGGCCGCGGCAGGATCTGGAAATCGCTCTCCCTACCGGGCTCCCGACCGACCCAGAAGCCGTGATCGCTACCGATCTGTGCCGAGATTCCTTCCACAAACGGGTGGTCGATTCGCCCGGTTACTGACGCCGGATCGCCAATGCAGAGCCGGTTGTTCGGTTGCGGTCGTTCGACGGTGGGCGCCGGCGGCGATTCGGTACTGCGGCCCACGGTCGTGGTTTGACTGGAGCCATCCGTGTAGTTGACCTGCAGGACATGCTCGCCAATCGGGAGTCCAGAAATGTCGACAGCGATCAATTGGCCCGCAGGCCGCGGGATCAACGGCAATTGCACCGTGCTGCCATTGCGCGAGTCAAACCAATGCACCGATGCAGGCTGTGCGAATGGGAGAGGCGGAACACCCAGATGCGTGGAGACCACGGAGGTCCCGACGCGCGTGCAGAGATCGCCCCCATCCCCGTTCGCTGACCCTCCGCTGCTTATTGGGGGCCCGCCTTCCGGGTCTCGTTCAACACGGAACTCATTCGATTGCAGCATGTTTCCGCCAATCTGACGGCGCATTCTGAATTCGGCACGACCGGGCAGCGGGGGCAATTCCACCCGAAGCCAAGTTTCGTCCCCGTGGAAGCAGCTCCGCTCCGGGCTAGGGACATCTCCAGGTGTCACCAGCGAGTACGGTAAAGACTGCCAATTGCCCGCCGGTTCGCGGAACTCCAACTGCCAGCCTTCGGTGGATCGCGCCATGACACCGAGCAACATCGCGGAAGGCGGCGCCGCTCTCGGCCATGTCATGACGGGAGTCAATACCTGACCCCGTCCCGGCACATGCCACGACGGGCCAGACACGGGCAATCCCACAAGTCGGGCACTATGGACACCCAAGCCAAGCACCTCGAATACTTCCGTCCGGATATTGCCCGCTTGATCGACGGCGACGACTCGGTGCTCCTCGTTTCGTAGTTCCTGGGGCTTCAGATTGAAGTCTATTTCGGGAACAAATGCGCTCTCATATCTGACACGCTCAATCCAGGGCGATGATCCGTCTCGTGGTCTGGACTCCAACCGAACATGGTCGAAACCTTGATCAACGGCATTCAATCTGACCGTGCCATATGATCTGCGTGTCACGGTTGGGTTGGGCAAACAATCAGTGATCGCCGGCGGGTTCTCCGTGATCTCCAGATCAGGCAGCGAATTGTCGATCTCGACCACGAAACTGCGGCCGGCAAAACTGATGCGGTAGGTTCCGTCCGGCAACGGCGAGCCATCCTGCGCTCTACCCTCCCACCGCCACTCGAAGCGACCGGATAGCGGATGCTGGAGTCGTTCGGTCTGAAGCAGAGTGCCGTTCCCGGATTCAATCCGAACATCCAGTTCAATCGCCGACCGGATCTCGTACCGCAGGGTCAATCGATCCTTGACGCCATCCCCGTTCGGCGAAATGTGCCTGAGGTCAGCCTGTACCGTTCCCAGCGCCTCGGCGTCGAACCAGACCAACTCCTTCACCGTCTGCGCGATGTTTCCAGCGCGATCCACCACTCGCAGACGCAGGCGATAACGACCAGGTGCCGGCGGCGACCACGATCCGATCACCTGATCGTCCACCGCCTCGGTCCCGTCCAGGACCCCGGTCCACACACCGCCGGACTCAAGCTGGTACTCGAGCAGATAGGAGTCCAGGTTCTGATCATCCGCGCTGATGCGCACGACCATGGTGCGCAGGGCCTCGACGTACTCCAGGTCCAGTCGCGCGAAGCCGTTCCCGCGGTTGGAGAGTGCATGGACGTATTGCTGAGGACATCCGCCAAAGCTATCTCGGCGGAACACCGTGCTGAGCCCGGAACTGCGATAGGGGAAATGCTCCGCGATCTCGATGGTCGATTCCGACGGCAACAAGGGCCAGCGCTCGGCGCCGCGCTCCAGCGCGATCCCGTCCTGCTCCCCGAGCAGTTGCAACTCACCTTCGATCCAGCCACGCGGACTGAAGTCACCAAGATCGCGCACCTGACCGCTTGCGACTTCGATCAGCAGACCGCGGCTACCCAACACGTAGATGTTGCTGCCTTCGAACTTCTCGATGGAGACCGGTTCGGGGTTCTGGTAGGCCTCGAAGCGCGCAGCCACATGGGTCTCATCGGGCGACCAGTGAAACTCGAACACACCCCGCCCCATCGGCATGTCTGGAATCCGCGGTGGGACGTCAGTTGGCACCACGTCGGAAAGATCGACGTCAAGCTCGGTGCCAGCGCTCAGATCGCGAATCCTTGCGCGGGCTTCGGCGCCCCAACTCATGATCAGATATCGCCCGGAAGGGCTGACGTCAGCGGCGAGGTTCGCCAGCGACGTCTCAGACGTGACGATGGCCGTCACCGCGCCTGTGCGCTCATCGATGCGCAATATCTGCACAGCGGTTGGGCGCCAAAGGGACTGCGCACCCGGCGACCAGTAGAATGCTCTGTCGACCCGGCTATAGGAGAACCGTGCGGCTTTCCAGATTTCATCATCCAATCGAGGAATGCGATCGATGAGGGTGCCACCTGCGGGTCCCACCAGATGGACGCCACTGTGCGAGGACACGAGGACACGATCGGTTCCGAATGTGTACGCCTTCTGGAAATCCGGGCTAACGGAGTCCCAGCGTGACCCTTGTCCCGTGCTGGGTGACCATCCGACCACACCGCTCGGTTCCGCCTCGAAAATCAGGCTTCCATCCAGGAGACGGCCAACGTATTTCTTTGCACCATGGCCAATGACTGTCGGTGGCTGCAAGATCGATCCGCTGTCGACATCGACCGCGGCCAGTTCCAGTCCTTCTGCCGATAGGGCGGCGACAGCGACGGTGTGTTCGTCAAGCAATCCGACCGACGTGAATCCCCAGGAATTCGGGAATGCCGACGTCGGCAGCAGCAGGCGCGCGCTGCCATCAAAACCATATCGATAGAGGCCTGACTGTACCCCCAGGCCACCGGCGCGGAGCACGAAGTCCAATCCATGCATGCCGGTGATTTGATCGAAATGGGTGCTGACCCCGCAGTCCAGTGACTCCACCAGGGCATTGCCATCGCGTGCGGCAAGCACCAGCGGGCGACGATTGGTGTCGAGGACCAACGGGAGGCGCTTCAACAACTGGCCAGTTGCGCTTTCCAGACGCACTTCATAACGATCATCGAGTGCGCGCCGCCCATCCCCCCGGCGGCCGTCCCAGACGCCGCCCAACTGGGCCACTACGGAGCCATCCCCGTAAGACAGCACTTCTTCGCCCCAGGACGTCAGCACCCGCACCCGGGCCGCCGCCGGTGGCGTCAGGCGCGCGACGATCTCGGTCTGGTCAGCGCGTCCGTCCCCGTTGGGCGAGAAATAGGGTTCGGTGACGTAGAAGTCGGGATCGGTCGTGTCCAGATCGAGGATCGCCCGGTTGTCGTCCTCTCGCCCCTCGGCGATAGCGTTCGCCCTGTCGGCAGCCAATTCGATGCGCAGGGCGCCATCGGGCCGGATGAATTCGAACTCGACCGCGCGCTCTGCGCCGGGCTCGAGGTCCACTACAGCCTGGGAAGGCGCCAGCGGCGTCGACGGCGCACCGTCGGCAGCTAGCCGGTGAAGTTCGATTGCGGTACTGGGCACCGGTTGCTGACCGGTATTGCGCAAGGTCGCCGTCAACCGGACGCTCGCGCCCGGGGCCGGCTGAGCGGGCGTCAGGCGGGTATCGATGGCGACCAGTTGCAGGTTTGGCAGGCTCAGCACCTGCATTAGCTGCAGCGCAAGATTGTCGCCCTCGTTGGTCTCGGTCACCTCCGTGCCGACGTCTATGCGGGCGACCAGTTGTCGCGCGTATGGGCCGCTGAGCGCAGGTGTCTGCAGCGTCAGCAGTTGACTGGCGCCCGGCGTCAATCCGGCTGCTACACGCACCGACCCGAGACTCTGGAAGTCCGTGCTTCCAGCGGGTGCCGCAGCGAATTCAACGGAAAAGGCCGACGCAGCGTGCGCACTGTCATTGACCACGGTCAGGCCGAGTTGGGCCGTCGTGCCTTCCAGCGCCGGGTCGGGGACGATCTGCCAACCGCCCGCCACCGCCTTCAGATTGGGCAGAGTGGAGGCCAGGACTTCGAAGCCTGTCTCGGCCTGATTGTTGCCTTCGTTGATCTCGACGACCTGGTCCAGCGCATCGATCCGCGCCATCAGCGCGCTGGCACCGGCAAGATCCGGTACCCACTGGACCAGCCTCTGGATCGACCCGCCTGCCGGTACCTGGACATCCTGATCCGCCAGTCGTGAGGTGCTGCCGTCGGAGCGTCGTACGTCGACCTGCAGTCTCGCCGTCGGCGAATCGCTGGTACCGAGGTTGCGCAGCGTGACGGCGAATTCCGCCGGAGTCCCCGTCCGCATGCCAGCGGGCGCCACGATGTCGGCGGGCAGCACCGCCAAATCGACGGTCGCGGTTCGCTGGATCACCGCCTCGGCCCGATTGTTGTCCTCCCTCGCCTCGGCAATCCCGTTGTCGGGATCGATCAGGACCACGATGCGGGAGACGTCGGCGTCGGTCAGTTGAACCGATTCATCGATGGCGACCCGGGATTGCGCCGCCACCATTCGGGAGACCGTGTGCAAAGGCAGCAGCTCGCCGAAGCGGTATCCGTGAATGCGGATGGCCGCGTTGTCCACCGCAGTCAGGCCCAGGTTCTCCACGGTAAAGCGCACCGACACGGCCTGCGGCACGGAGGTCACCACGTTGGGCACCAGGTCCACCTGGGCGTCCTTGACGGCGAGATCAGGTGTGACAGGCGGACTGGCGAGGTTCACCATGCGTTCGGCGGTGTTGTTGGTCTCGTCCAGTTCCTCGATCAAACCCGTGGAATCGACGCGGATGCGCAAACGGTATTCCCCTGGCGAGAACGACGAGGTTTCCCAGGTCAGTTGCAGCGGGACCGCCACGCCGCCAGCGAGGGGCGGTGATTGTTCCACTCCGGCCAGCATCTGCCACGGGCCGCCAGAGACTGTCTGCAGTTCTACGATCAGGCTGCTGGCCGGAGCTGGCTGGACGCCCGCATTGTGCACATCGAATCGAATTGTGACTGCCTGCCCCTGCACCGGCAGTTCGGGCTGAAGGCGCACGTTGCCGTCCACTCGCAGATCCGGGCGAGAGTCCCGGCGAAAGAACAACAACGCTTCCGCCGTGGCAGCCACACTACCGCCCCAGCTGCCGTCGGCCAGCTGTTGCCCGGCAAGCCAGGCACGGCCCAGGTGCAGCCGGCTGTCCGCATGCATGCCGGCGAGACTCAGGGCATTCAGGGCCAGCGCCGTCTCGAACGGCGTGGCGCCTGCGCTTTCCCCGAAGCCCCCGTCGAGTTGCTGCCAGCGAAAGACTGCCTCGCCCTGCCCATTCACCCCAGCGCTGGCCAGTGCAGCGACCGCAGTCACGGTGGAGAGAAACTCGCAGGTACCGGCTTGGGCGCCCCAGCAGTTGGACGTGGCGTTCCGCCCCGCCATCAGGCTCGCGACGGCGTGATCAATCACCGCCGGCAAGACTGACTCCGGTTCCACGCTGCGTGCGTGAGCCAGTGCCTGCACCGCCAACGCGGTGTCCAGGATGGCAGACTTGTGATCTCCCGCCAGCCCAAAGCCTCCGTCTGCCTGTTGCATCGCGACCAGCCCCTGCAACAGCAGGCGCCGACGCGCCGGCGGCAGATCCGGAACGCGCAGTAGCGCGGCCAAGTGCTCCATCGTCTGGGCATTCCACCCCTCGAGCCGGGCACGCGCGGCGGCAACCACACCGTTTTGCGACGGGTCGGCTGAGAGAGCCGAGAGCGCCCGCAGGCTGTCGGGAATCCGCGAGGACGCCTTGTCCTGCCAGAGGTCTTCAGCGCGACGATCCAGCAGGAACTGGGTCGCAGCGGCCAGATCGAGACTCGGCCTCGGTGCCGCGTCCGAGCCGATACTCTGCGGTGATCCCGCCATGGGCTGGACCGAGGCGGCCTGGATACCCAGGACCAGACGCGCC
This sequence comes from Rhodanobacteraceae bacterium, assembly GCA_016713135.1. NCBI lineage: Bacteria > Pseudomonadati > Pseudomonadota > Gammaproteobacteria > Lysobacterales > Rhodanobacteraceae > Rhodanobacteraceae bacterium. Next base: position 17,419 of record JADJPR010000006.1, read on the forward strand.
CGGCCACCCGACAGTGCAGCGAAACGGCTCTGCGCCTGGGCTCGCAGGAGTTCAAGTCGATCAAGTTCCGCAGCCCCCGCCGGGTACCCCGCGGGTTCCAGGGAAACCAGGGCGGCATTGAATTCGCGCTGCGCCTGGTCATGCGCGGGAACACGCGGACCCAGCACCGAAAGGAGGTCCTGCGAGGTCACCCAGCGTTCTTCGCCTTGGACCGTCCGGCCGAGTTCCGGCAACTCGGTGCCCTGGAGGTCATCGGTCAGCAGATAGCGTGCAGGCGGAACTTCTGTTGCCGGAATGAAACCAGCCAGATAGAGGTCCAGCGGCCCGAAGCCATCCCTGACCTTGACCTGACGCCAGCGCTGCGCTTCAACCGCCTGCCAACGCGCGCCGAGCATCACAGACGCATCGGAGTCGAATCGGGACGACCAATGGCTGGCCTGCGTCGCCAACGGCGACCCTTCGATCTGCATGGGCACGTAAGACGCCCACTGGTGCATGACTTCGTGCATCAGCGTGTCCAGCAGGCCGTCGTATTCGACTGCCGTGAAACTCACCGGCAGGATCGCGTCATCCAGGTCGATGACTGCTTTCAGCCGCTGTGCTCCGCCAAACTGCGCACGCAGGTCCAGCATCGGTCTGCCGATGCCCTGCACATCGTTGTGTACCTGCCAATGGAGACCGTAGATCAGATTGCCCAGATCCACCTGCATGGTTGGCGCGACAATGATGAAATCGTAGTGGTCTCCGAGTTCTTCCAGGACCAGGGATGCAATTTGCTGCCTTGCCTGGGCATTGAGTGCGCCGTCCGGGAGCCTGCTGTTGTAGGAAGCGTTGGCTTGGACGCGCAGCAGGTTTCCGGAGCGCCCGGCAAGCGTGAAGTCCGTGCTGCCGCTCTTGCTCGCCTGCAGCTCTCCGGCTTCCGGAATGACCACATCTTCCGAACCCGCGATTGCGCACAACCCCCAGCCGAGAGCGGCCAGAGCCAGGGCTCCCTGGAAGACGCGATTCACGGCGCCTCCGACTTGGACTTGACCCTCACCGTCTGGATGTCCAACGCCACCACGGGAGGGGCGGGTGGCGGCTTGTCCGTGATCCGCAAGGAAGTCCGCCCCAGGGAATCGAGGAAGATGCGAACGGTCGTGCCCGGTTCGTGGATGGCCATGAACACCGCGGAATCCGAACTCACCTGAGTCAATCGCCATTCACCCGAGGCCACGGACTCGCCACGCAGCAGAGCCTGCTCTGCGCCGTCGATCTTCACCACCGCGATGCCTTCATTCGCGTCGCAGGCGAGCAAGCGCGGCGCTTCCGGGGTGCCTGCCATCGTCCCCGTTGACGCCACCAGGAACACGCCCCAGAGAGCCAGGCAACGGTAACGCTCCGCATGCGGGCTCATCGCGTATCTCCTATGCCAATCGACTTCTTGAAGCGGCGAGCAACATTCCGAGGCCGAGTACCAGCATCGCCAGCGGTCCGGGTCCTGGGACCTCGTGTGCCGTATCAGCCACTGTGAACCGGGCGTTCGCCGCGTTGTTCGCGGGCTGGTGATCGGGCGATCGCGACGTGGCCGTAGCGCTGAGCTGGCTGATTCCGGGACTTCCACCATAGAAGCGCAGTCGTAGCTCGTAGGCAGAGAGCGCCGCCATCGGCCCCGGCCAGCGACAGCGCACGAGTCCGCCCCGCCCGGTCTCGGGCGTTTGACAATCTGCACCGGGTGCGTCGATTCCGCTGAAGCGCAGGTCCGGATTCAGCGTCAGGCGCAACTCGGAATCCTGTGCATCGCTCGGACCGAGGTTCTCCAGTCTTGCCAGTGCCTCTGTGATCTCGCCTACGGACACGCTGGAATCAAGCGGCGCAAGCGATGCGCGCAAGTCGGCCGTAGCGGTGACGGCCGCCATTGCCGTGCCCAGGTTGTTCGTTTGGTTGTCATCGCTGGTCGCCGAGGCAGCGGACAGCTGTGCGATCAACGTGGTCGGCGGAGCGATCGAGGGGTGCACACGCAATCGCGCCAGCAGCCGGCGCACGCCGGCTGCTGGCGTCATTCCGATCCAGACGCATTCCAGTGGAGCAGAACCAATGCAGCTTCCGCCTTCACCTGGATCGGCGCCGTCCAAGATCGCGCCTTCAGGGATCGTGAGTTGCACCCGCGGATCCCGGGCATCGCTCGGGCCATGGTTTCGGAGATCGGCGTGGATCGTCCAGAACTCGCCCGCCTGGACCGGGTCTGGACTGGAGTCGATATCGAGCGCGATGTCCGCCAGCGTCTGCACTGGCATGGATATGATCGACTCGTTGTCGCCCGGATTCGGATCGGAGGTATCCGCATCCGCTGAGATCGGCACCGTCAACGACGCAACGGCGGACGACGCCAATTCTGCAATCAGCGAAGCCCGACGTACGACACCTGGTGCGGTCCCGCCGGTCCAGCGGCAGGTCACCGTTGCGCCCAACGTGCAGTCGCCCCCGGGCGCCACCGCCGAGATTGCGTGCGCGGCCGAAGGAATGACGAAGTTCAGTTCGAGATCGTTCGCGTCTGACGGCCCCGAATTGCGCGCTGAGGCCTCGATGCCGAAAGGCTCGCCGGCGATCGCAGGCACCGCTGGCTCCGCCAGAACCTGCAGATCTGCCATCGTTGCGATTGTCGTTTGCGCAGTTGCAGTGTTGTTTGTCGGGTCCGGGTCGCTGGTGTCCGCATCTGCCTGAGTTGCGGTCAACAGGACCGAATTCGCTGCGCTTTGCGGGGAAGTCCGCACGACGAGCGCTACTTCACGCATTCCGGCCGCCGCCAGCGCACTTGCCCAGCTGCAGCGCACGCGGGCTGCGATCACTGTGCAGACACCCCCGTCATCTGCTTGGGCACTCGCCAGACTGCCATCCGGCGGCAGATCCGAGGTCAGTTCGAGTCCGCTGGCGGGCGCAGGTCCGCTGTTGCGCACTTCGATGTGAAAAGTGATGGATTCCCCCGCTATGGCCGGGTCAGGCGTATCGAGCATGGAGACGGAGACATCCGCGCCCGCCACCTCTCCGACGATGCGAAACAGCAAATCAGGGCTGACGCCTCCGCCAACTCCGCAATGCGTCTGCGGTCGGAAGTCCGTGCACCCGGTCCCGAAGCCATCGGCGGGGTTTCGCCATGCCGCTTCCGATCCCGTCCGGATGCTGCGATTGGACCAGAAGTGCTGGCCGTGCGTATTCGCATTCTGGTGAGTCTGCACCTCCAACCAGAAGCGCCCTGCCGGCACCAGACAAGGGGAAGGCAATGCGAGCACGAAAGAGCCAGACTCATCCGTCGTCGGGACCAGCCGCTCGTAGCTGCACCCCGCCAGCACCGATCCGGGGAGATCCGGATTGCCGATCCCGACGCTGTTGGTGCGAATGAAAACCGACACCTGTGCACCGCCCGCCAAGCCGGACGTGCCTATCGTCTGAACCTCGTGTACCCACCAGGCGACTTCCGGCGGGACCACGAAGTCATCCGCGGCGGACGCATCAAATGGATCAAGTCCGGATTCGAAATCCTGATCCGGGGTTCCGTTGCCGGATGCGGCATCGAACTGATCGTGCAGGATGATCTTGCTGCCCAGCGTCTCCGGCGCAAATCCTGTGGCTTCCGCGGCTATCCGCGGCAGGCTTGCCCACGCTGCGTCACCCGCAAGCCATGCCAGCAGGATGAGCACGCTCGGCCCGCCTGCCCATCGTCGGGCGCAGCAGCGACCAATGGCCCCGATAGTCCCCCATGCTCCCCGCACGACACGTCCCGGAATTCCCCCACGCGGAGATTAGTCTCGTTTATGCATATGTGCAAACGTCTGCAAACTTGCGTGTACGTCTTGACGCAGGCTGCGCGCACAAGCTTTACACCCGAGCAACGATTCAATGGCTAGGCTCTTGCCCGCAAGGCCCTTCCCGATCGGGAACGTGCCGAGAAGCGAAATGGCAGGGGTAGAACGTGTACGGCAGGGTCTGGGAATCGGAAGAGATCGAGTTGCTGCGCCAGCGGCAGAGGGTGGGTTTGCCGCTTGCCGAAACCGCGCGCCTGCTGGGGCGCAGTTATGCGTGTGTGAAGAGCTATGCGAGCGACCACGGCATTTTGCAGGGGGAGAAGCCCTGGGCGCCGGCGGAGGATGCCTGCATGGTCTTGCTGGTGCGCAAGGGCAGCAGCCTCCCGGAGATCAGCGCGCTGATGGGGCGCACCGACAAGGCGATCAAGCAACGACTGAACCGCCTGGGCTTGCGCCTGAACGACTTGCGTGCGCTTGGGCCGTTGCCGCTGGACGCGGAAGCTGCCTGATCAGGCGCGGCGGGCGTCCGGCGCTGGTAGCAGCGCGCGGGCGGTCGGCGACGGCGCTCCAGTGCGCCGGGTTCCGGGAACAAATGGGTGGCGCGGGGAACGCCGGCGATATCGGTCGGCAGCAGGCTGAGGTTCCCGGCCAGGGGAGCCCGCCGGGATCCGCACCACCTGCAGCGACGGCTCCACATGGACCCGACATCGACCTTGCGCCGGCTCAGCGCCCCCAGATATCCACGCGGGCCTGGTCGTAGGACAGTTCGGTGTCACCCACGATTCCGATGGCCTTGATGCAGCGATCGCCTCCGTTGAGGTCCACCCAGCGCGTGGCGCCGCCTTGCCCGATGCGGTCGCGGACTTCCAGGTCCTGGCGCTCGCCGTTCTTGAAGCGCACCCACAGGCGCTCGATTTCCACCTGACCTTTGCGGGCGCGTACCTGCACTGCATGGATGCCACGGCGACACTTGGCGAACACCAGGACGTCCCTGTCGTTCTCCACCTTGGTCAGATGGGTGCTGCCGAGCAGCTGCTCGGCGGCGTGCGCCGGCGGCGACACGGCGGCACCAAGGACCAGGACGGACATCAGCAGGGCGGCGGCAGTTGCTTTCACAGGGGTTTGCTCCAGTCGGATTGGACAGCTTTTCCGAGGCTACAACGGATGTGAAGGCGCGGGGTTGACGTCCGGGGCTGGCTGTCGTCACGATGCCACCGCCGCCCCTCCGGCTGATCGATCCTCCCATGGTCAACGCCGGCCCGCCGCCGCCTCCCCTGCCCTCCCCCGCCACCGGCGACGATCCGGTGCTGCGCTTTACCGAGGGCGACACGCTGTACGCCGCGATGCTGGCCGATATCGAATCGGCGTCCGTGAGCGTGCGCATGGAGTCGTACATTTATGCCAGCGACGAGATCGGCCTGGCCTTCGCCTCGGCGTTGATCGCCCGCGCCCGCGCGGGCTGCGAGGTGCGCCTGCGGGTGGACGCACTCGGTTCCTTCGACACCCTGGACGACAGCCTGGCGCGCGCGCTGGTCGAGGGTGGCGTCAAGCTGGAGTGGTGCCACCGCTGGAACTGGCGCCGGCCGCTGACGATCCACCGGCGCAACCATCGCAAACTGCTGATTGTCGACGGACGTTGCGCCTACCTGGGTGGCTTCAACATCCACCTCGAAGCCTCGCTGCGCGCCTTCGGCGACGAGCGCTGGCGCGACACCCATGTGCGCCTGACCGGGAGCCTGGTGCCGCTGGCGATCGAGGCCTTCGACGAATACCCGCGCGCGCTGCGGCGCCGGCCGTGGCGGCGGCTGCATGAGGCGCAGGGCTACCTCGTCCCCAACCTCGGCCTGAAACGGCGCTACTTGCTGCACCGCTGGCTGAAGCGGCGCTTCGGCCGGGCGCGCCAGCGGCTGTGGCTGACCACGCCCTATTTCGTGCCGCCGGCGTCGATCCAGCGCGCGCTGATCCACGCGGCGCGGCGCGGGGTGGATGTGCGCGTGCTGGTGCCGCGGCGCAGCGATGTGCCGCTGGCGCAATGGGCCAGCCGCGCGGCCTACTCGGCGCTGCTGGCCGGTGGCGTGCGCATCTTCGAGTACCTGCCGCGGATGCTGCACGCCAAGACCATCGTGATCGACGATGCCTGGAGCATGGTCGGCACCGCCAACCTGGATTACCGCAGCCTGTTCATCAACGACGAGCTGGTGCTGTGGTCCGATCTGCCGGCGCTGATCGACGGGCTGACGGCGGATTTCGAGGCGGATGCGACCCTGGCCGAGGAGATCACCGCGCAGCGCTGGTCACGCCGCTTCGGCCTGAACTGGATTGCCGAGCTGATCGGCTGGATGGCGCGCCGCTGGCTCTGACGGGGCGCGCCGCATCGAGGCATCGCCGAGCAGGATCGCCCACAGCCGGGCGAAGCGCTTCCACACGCTTTCCTCGACATAGGGCACGCCGTGGCGCGCGCAGATCGCCTTCACCCGCGGCGCGGCCTGGCGGTACTTCAGCATCGGCAGGTCCGGCCAGAGGTGATGCTCGATCTGGTAGTTGAGGTAGCCCATCAGGAATTCGGGCAGGTCGCGCCCACCGGGGTAGTTCACCGATCCCGTGACCTGGCGCAGGTAGTACTCGGCGCGGTCGCGCGAATGACCTTCGAAACGCCACAGGTCCTCGCCCGCGTGGTTGGGCACGATGATCACGAAGGCGTGCACGTTGGCGTACAGCTCGGCGAGCAGGCTGTTGACCAGCACGGCGGCCCAGGCCCAGGTGCCGAGCGGCAGGAACAGCGCGGGAACGAGGCCAAAGCGCAACAGCGCATACGGCGCCACGCAGCGCGCCCAGAAGGCCAGCGCCCGGCGCGTCAGCGGCAGCAGCAGGCGCTCGCCCGGGTACAGCAGGCGCCAGACATTGCCGGGTGTGGGCAGCGGCGGTGCATCCGCCGCCCTGCCCTTCTGCAACTCGCGCTGCTGCAGCGCCCACAGGGTGTTCGGTGCGTAGTAACTGAGTTTCCAGCTGAGCATCAGCAGCGCCGCCAGCAGCCATTTCAGCGGGCGCGGCAGTGCCTTCAGGCGCAGCAGCCAGGCGTTGTGTTCGACCAGGTCCGGATCGTCCACCTCGCCGGTGTGGAAATGGTGCAGGTGGTTGTGCTCGTAGGCCCACGCGGCCGGGTCCATCCAGTCCGGCCAGTCCAGCCAGCGGCGCCAGCCCTTGGCGTAGCGGGCACTGGTCAGGCGCGCCGGGACGCCCGGCACCTTGTCGTAACCGCGGTGCATCACATGGTGGGTGACCATGGTCCAGCGCGCCACATTGCCCAGGCCGATCAGCAGCACCGCCAGCGGGTTGAACGGAATCCAAGCGATCGCATAGCCGATCAGCGTGCACCAGCGGCCCCAGCGTTCCATGCGCCGCAGGTGGGCAAGGTCCGCGGGCCCAAGGTCAGCCAGCAGTTCCTTGCGCAGGGCAGACAGTTCGGCGGCGAAGGCGGCGCGGTCGATCGCCGGCAGCGGGGTGACGGCGTCCGGTGTCATGCGGGTTCAGTCCTCATCCCGCCGATGATGCTCGGAAGCCAGCCGCGCCGGGCTTGCGAAATGTAACCGGGCGATCCGGCCATGCGGATCGCCCGGCGCAGGGCTCACTCGGAGCGCTTGAACTCGATCACCGCCGGGCCCTGGTTCAGGGTGACGCTGGTGACCGGACCTTCTTGCGGCGCGAAGCTCAGGGTGGCGTCGACCACCGTGAGGAAGAACTTGCTCGGGGTTTCGGCATACAGGTCGAAGGCCGGTTGGCCATCGAGCTGGGTCTTGAGCTGCGCGCCCTCAAGGAAAACCCTCATGCGCATGCCGTTGGCGAGGTAGCTTCCAACCAGGCGCTGCAACTGTTCGACCGGCACCTCGATGGACGCGCGATCGGCCGGCAGGGGATCGGTGGTCCGCGGAGCGACGACCCCCTCCCCTTCGCCATTCTGGTAGAGGCGCATGCCGCTGATGGCGCCCTCCGGGGTGCGCTCGAACGCCATCCAGGTCAGGGTGTCCTCGAACATGAAACGGTCCTTCGCGATCGGCGTCAGCGCCAGGCGCTCGCTGCCGGTGCGCTGCGACGTCAGGCGTCCATCGATGACACGGACCACCCGCGTATTGGCCTCGTCGATGCGGTAGACGCCTTCGTAGGTCTTGAGGGTGTCGGCGTCGACCTCGATCGGCGTCGGATCCGGGTACGGGTCACCCAGCGCAAAGGCGGCCAGGCGCACCGCCAGCACGGCGGGGTCGGTGCGGCCGTTGACCGTCGCGTCTGCGTTCTGCAGCACGGCCACGCTGATCTCGCCCTGCGGCACGTACAGCAGGTGCGAGGCAAACCCGAAGATGCCGCCGCCGTGCTGAAGCTGGGTGCGCCCACGCAGCGTGCCGCGGCCGATGCCGAAGCCGTAGTTGGCCGGGGCCGCCTTGCCGGCTGGCGTCACCATGTCGGTGTAGAGAGCCTCGCTGAGCAGCTTGCCGCCGTGCAGCGCGCGGTTCCAGCGGTGCAGATCGTCCACCGTGGAGACCAGCGCACCCGCCGCATGCGGCTGGGTCATGCTGAGGAAGGCCGCCGGGGCGACGTGGCCGTCCTTGACCGTGTAACCACTGGCCATGCCGGCGATCAGCACATCGTTGGCGCCGAAGGTGGTCGCCTTGAGACCAGCCGCTGCGAGTACGCTGTCCTTCAGGTGCACATTCCAGGGCTTGCCGCTGGCCGCTTCGATCACGGCACCCACCAACACATACCCGGAATTGTTGTAGGCCCAGCCCTCGCCCGGTGCGAAATCCACCGGCTGGTCCTTGAAGCTGTCGACCAGGGCAGCGGTCGCCAAATCCATGCGGATCGGCCCGTCCATGACGCCGGCGATGTCGGTGTAGCTCTTCACCCCGGAGGTGTGGTCGAGCAACTGGCGCACACTGATCTTCCCTGCGTTCGGATAGTCGGGAAGGAACTTCGACAGCGGATCGTCCAGGGCCACCTGGCCGGCCTCGACCAGCTTCAGCAGGCCTGCGGCTGCGAACTGCTTGGTGACCGAGCCGATGCGGAAGACCTGGTCTGGGGACAAGCGCACGCCCAGTTCGATGCTCGCCATGCCGCGGGCGCCGCGGTAGAGGACCTCATCGCCCCGGGCAACCAGCACTGCGGCGCCAGGGCCATCGGCGGGATAGGTCGCGGCCAGCAGTTGCTCGGCGTAGGCATTGACCTCGGCGGCCTTGGGTGGCGCTTTGCCAGGCTCGGCGTGGGCGCACAGGGCGGCTGCGCCGAGCGTCAGGGCAAGAAGTGTTCGTTGCATGGACTGGCCTCACAAACGGTGAAAGTGTGACCAATCTTCCACGATCCCGCAGTCTGAGTCATCGCCCACAGGTCACAGCAACCACCTAGGCGACGGCGTGTCCGCCATCATGAAGCTCCCGCGCGCCATGGCAGGGTCGGAACTTTCTGCCGGAATCTGCGACAGGATGCGGGAGCGCTCAGCGCCCGAGCGCGCGTTTCCAGTCGCTCGCACTCATCCGCGCCAAGGTGCGCTCGGCGAGACGGACCAGCGTGTCGGCCGCCTCGGGCGTGGCAATGTCGATGCCCAGGCCCGCTTCGGCCGGCCATTCGGCGTCGATCCGCTGGTAGCGCGGCCCGAGGCGGTCCTCCAGCATCGACTCGACATGCTGCTGCTGCACGGCCACCGTGGTCAGGATCAGGCGTCCGTCCGAGAGCCAGCCCACTGCGCCATCGTCGGCATCGACGCCGTCGGCCGGCTTGTAGCCCGCCGTCGCGGTCCCGATCGAAAGCATTTCGACACGCTCTGGCGCCACGCCCATGAAGTGCTCTGCCTCATGCAGGGCGACCTGGTCCGGGGCGACCGCGAAGATGCCACCATCGGCGTACAGGTGGCGCCCGACCTTGACCGACGGAAAGTAGGCCGGCGCCGCCGAAGTGGCCATCGCGACATCGACCGCGAGCACGCGCTCGTCTCCAGCGGACGCGTCCACATGCGGGGTCTTGAACACCTTCGTGTGGCTCAGCGACACGTTGACCGCCGGCACTACCAGGTTGTGCGTGGCGTCTTCCAGGCGGCGGCCGTCGAAGATCTCCGTCAGCGCCTTGCGCAGTGCGTCGCCGGAGTATTTCGGCCCGAGCACCGCACGCGTCAGGTCGATCAAGCGCCCTACCCGACTGGTCGGCAGGCTGCGCGCCGAGAAGATCTCGCTGCCGCGCTCACGGAACAAGCTGACGCCCACTGCCACCGGCACCGCGAAGGCCAATGCCAGCGCCAGCAAGCCGCCCACCGAAGTGCCGGCGATCAGGTCGAAGCGGCGGGCCAGCGGTTCGCCTGCGCGCGCTTCGAGGCCCGCCAGCACCCAGGCGGTATACAAGCCGAGATAGCCGCCGCCGGCCAGCGACAGGATGCGGAACGGTCGGTCATCGGCCATCGCTTACCTCCGGCGCTGCGCGCCACAGAATCAGGCTGAAGCGCGCAACACCGCCAGGGTGCGCCTACTTGGATGCCTTCTTCTCGCGCTTTTCCGCCTTCTTTTCCTTGGCGGTCTTGGCCGGCTGCTTCTTGGTCTCTTTCTTCTGGTTCAAGCCCTTGCTCATCGCCCTGCCCTCGTGTGGATGGATGCTGTCGCGGGTTCCTGCGCCATCGCCCGGGTGCCGCCTGTCGATGTTATCCGCCAGATCGGACCGGCGTCACGGGAGCCCGCTGGGCGCGCCACCTTTTTCTCGCCCCGGGGCCGCCTTTTTCACGCCGTTGAGCCACCCTTTTCTCGCCTGTGAGCAACCTATTTCACGCCCGCAACCACCTATTTCACGCGTCAGGACATGCCAAGTGGCTGATCAGGCAATGGAATAAGTGGGGCTAAACAAGCTACTAAAAGGCTTAAACACAAAACAAAAACAGCTGACCAACATCAAGAGCGCATGGTAAGGTTATTCAACCAAAGCGACGCAGAGCTACCAAGTTGATGAACGTCGTACATGACAACACCACACCGATGCTGACGCCCGAAGTGGTCAACAAGCTGGATGCCCAGCAGTCGCTGGAGATCGTCGCTACCCTGGGCGACAGTTTCATCACCACGCTGCGTGAACTGCATGCCCCACCCGTCGGCGTGAAGACCCTCCGCCGCTACCGCATCCAGGAGGCCGCGCGTGAAATCGGCCGCTCGGTTTCCTGGTTGCGCGCGCAGGAGAGCGAACCCGGTTTCCCTGCGCCGGCCGATCGTAGCGCGGGCGGACGGCGGATGTACACGCTGAGCGAGATCAACGCGATCCGCGCCTATGCCGGGACCCTGCCCAAGCCGCTCTCGCGGGTGCCGTACGTGCTCGGCTTCGTCAATTTCAAGGGCGGCAGTTCCAAGACCACCTGCACCTATCTCGCAAGCCACTTCCTCGCCTCGCGCGGCTATCGCGTGTTGCTGGTGGACCTCGATCCGCAGGGCTCGCTGACCGCTTCCTTCGAGCTCAGCCGCAACGGCGAGGCGGTGCGCGGTGTCGATTGGGAACAGACGATCGGCCCGGTACTGACCGGCGAGGTCGACGGCATCGATGGCCAGGTGCACCAGACGCACTGGCCGACGATCGACCTGATCCCGGCATCGGTGGATGTTTATGACGCCGAGATGCTGCTGGCGGTCGAGACCGCGCGCACCGGCGTGCAGGACAACCCGTTCTGGAAGCGCCTGGACCAGTCGCTGAGGCAGTTGAAGGGCTACGATTTCGTGCTCCTGGACAGCGCTCCGGCGCTGAACCTGGCGGCGATCAACGCGGTGGTGGCGTCGGACGGACTGGTGATCCCGGTCCCGCCGCGCAACCTGGACCTGGAGGCAGCGGTCAAGTTCGCCAAGGTGGTCCACGCCTGGACCGAACGCCTGCCGGGCTTCAACAGCCGGCCGCGCTGGCTGCGGTTGTTGCTGACCCAATTGCAGAAGGGCTCGCTCAGCGACCAGACCCACGCGCTACTGGCCAGCCGCTTCTTCGGCAGCCTGATCTTCAGCAACCACTTCCCGATGTCGGAAGCGGTGCGCCGCGGATCGGCCGGGGCCCCGAGCTGCTATGAGGGCAGCAACCTGACGGACCGCAGCCAGGCCGAGGCCAATCGCCGGGTGCGCGAGGCGCTGGACGAGGTGTTCGAGGAGATGCTCGGAATGGTGCACAACGTGCGAGGTAACAAGTGATGGCGACAGGACGCAGTGCGCAGGATCGTGCGCGCCGGCTGCTGGAAGGCGTCGGCGCGGTGGTGGCTCCGAGTGTCGGCCTGGCGAAGTCCGGGCGCGGCATCCTCGGGCGCCTGGAGCAGATGACCGGGGCGCCGCTCAGCGTGCGCGAGATCGACCCCGCGCGGGTGCGCGTGTGGGCCCTCCAGGGGCGTCTGCAGGCGGCGCTCGATGCGAACAGCGTGTCGGACCTGATCGACTCGATCGGCAGCCACGGCCAGACCACGCCCGCCATCGTGCGCCCGGTGAGTGGCGACGCCGAGGCGGATTTCGAAGTGATCGACGGTTCGCGCCGACGCTTTGCCTGCGCCCACCTCGGGGTGGCGTTGAAGGCGATCGTCGCCGACCTCGGCGATCGCGACGCCGCGCTGCTGACCGAGACCGCGGACGCCAGTCGCAAGCACTCCGCCTACGAGACCGGCGTGAAGTGGCGCAACTGGCTGGAGCGCAAGCTGTTCGAGACCCAGGAAGGGCTGGCGCAGTGGCTCGGTGTGTCGGCCGGTGACCTGTCGTTCAAGCTGTCGCTGTCGGAGCTGCCCTACGCCTTCGTGCTCGCGCTGGGTGGCCATGAACGGCTGTCGCGCGAACTCGGACGGCGCCTGGCGCGCTTCGTAGGGCGCGCGCGCGCGTTGCAGCGGATGGACGAGATGCGCACGCGGCTGGAGCGCATCGGCGAGGATTCCCGGCGCGGTGAATGGACTGCAGCGCGCACCCAGGTCGCGTATGCCGAGCTGGAAGCGGAGATCTTCCCGGCGCGGGCCACGCACAAGCGCAAGGTCGAGCAGGCGGTGCTGGATGCAGATGGTGAGCTGCTGGCGACCGTCTCCAGCCCGGACCGGTCGAACCTGGTGGTTCGTTGGAGCAAGGGACTCGGCAGCGACGAGCGCCAGGCACTGGTTTCCGCGCTCAACGAGTTCCTCGGCGAATGGACGCGAAGCCATGCTTTGGCAGCCAAAGAATTGCCCAAAGCATTGAACAAGAAGAAGAAATGAGTCCGGATGCGGGAAGTTTGCATCCTTCGAGCGAGAGAAAGGTGGTCGGATGAAACCTGGCAGCGCACTGCTGGTGACGAAGGCGAACGCGATTGTCGAGGCCTCCTATCGCCTGACGCTGCAGGAGCAGCGGCTGGTGCTGTTCTGCGTCGCCCAGGTCGACTCGCGCCGCCCGCTGGAGGAGCAGCGCACCTTCACGGTCGAGGCGACGCCGTTTCGCGAGACCTTTGACCTGTCGCCGGAGAAAGTCTACGAAGAACTGAAGGACGCCGCTGTGCGCCTGTTCGAGCGCAAGGTCACGATCAGCGATGCCCAGAACGGCCAGGAAACCCTGCTGCGCTGGGTGTCGATGATCCGCTACCAGAACCGGCGCGGCCGGGTGGTGCTGAACTTCGCGCCGGAAATGCTGCCCTTCATCTCGGCGCTGAAGGATCGCTTTACCAGCTACCCGCTGGAATCGATCGCGCGTTTGTCGAGCACCTTCGCGATCCGGCTGTTCGAGGTGCTGGCGCAGTACGCCAACCTCGGCCGGCGCCAGGTGTCGGTCGAGCAGCTGCGCCGCTGGCTCGATTGCGTCGACAGCTACCCGCGCTTCTCCGAGTTCGAGCGTTGGGTGGTCGCCCCGGCGGTGGCGCAGCTGAACGAGCGCACCGAGCTGCGCGTGCGCTACGACAAGTCCAAGGTGGGCCGCCAGGTCAGTCACTTCGAGTTTGTCATCGGCCGTGCGCCGAGCGCACCCAAGCCGAAGTCGGTGGCGGTGCCGAAGCCCGCCACTGCGGCGCCCGATGAGCGCCAGGCACGCGAACGCGAGGAATGGGAAGCGCATATGCGCAGGCTGGGCCTCGATCCCGCTGAACTGCTGGCCCAGGCCGGACGCCCACCGGGACGCGACGACGACCAGTCGCGCTGAACCCATCGGTGAGGCGCGGCGTCCGCGCAAGCGCGAGGCGCCCGGGTTTGGCTGCCAAATAGTCCGCCAAGTTACTGATCTGGCGAAGTAATCCCGTCTTTTCCCGGAACCGTCCCGGCACCACCTATTTCTCGCGCGAACGACAGGCAGGCGAGCTCGTCGCCGACGTTGTCGCGCGCCCGGTGGTCATACAGCTGGGTGGTGCGCAGCGAGGCGTGGCCAGCGAGGTGGGCAGCGGTCTCGATCCGTCCACCCTGTGACAGGAAGCGCGTGATGCCGGTCGCGCGGAAGGCATGGCAACCGGCCACGCGCGCGATGCCTGCGCGCGCCAGGCGCCGGCGCACCATCGCATACACCTGCTCGCGTCGCAGCGGGCGCTCGCCGCGCTGTTGGCCGCCGTCACGCCAGGCGATGAACAGCGGTTGCGCGTCTTCGAAATGCGCGATCGCAAGGTAAGCCCTCAGGTCCGCAGCAGCCTGGGCGTGCAGTGGCAGCGAGCGCTGCGTACCACCTTTTTCTCGCACTCGGATCGCGGCGCGCGGAGGGTCGAGGACCACGTCGGCGCGACGGACGGCGAGTGCCGCGCTCACACGAAGGAACCCGTAGAGCATCAGGCTGACCAGCGCGCGGTCGCGCGCTTCGACCACCCCAGCGCCGAATCCCGCGTACAGCCGTGCGATCTCATCCGGTGTCAACACGGGCGTCGAGCCGACTTCGACCCGCGGCCTCGGGGTGCGCGTGCTGCGCGCCGGGCTCACGCCGACGACACCGCGTTCGACCAGCCAGTCGTACCAGCGGCGCAACGCGCTCAGGTGCTGCGCGACCGTCATCGGCGCCCGCCGGCGCTCCAGGTCCCGCGCATACAGCGCGACATCCGGAGCACGTACCGACTCGACCTTCAGTCCGCGTTGCGACAACCACGCGGCGAATCCTGCACATGCCCGGGCGTAACTGAGCCGCGTGTTCGGATTGGCGAGTCGTGCGAGCAAGAACTCCTCCGTGGCCGCCCGGCAGGCGCCGCCAGCGGGGATCAAGGAGGGGTTGGGCAGCGGCAGGATCGACGTGGGCTTCATCGCATCATCGTAATTCATAACGGTGTTTATGTAACCATATGGTTTGCGTGCGATCACCCGGCGGGCGCGGCGGAAGCAGGGGCAGACCGGGCTAGCATTGGGCCATGAATCGCGCATCCGCTCCCGCGGCCCATGCCCTCGCGGCCCTTTGCTGGGTGGGTGGGGCGATGGCCGGCGTCGACCATTACGGGGTCGACGAAGGTCTCTCGCAGAACTCGGTGGTGGCGATCGAAAGCGACGCGCGTGGTTTCCTCTGGATCGCAACCGAGGACGGCCTCAATCGCTTCGACGGAAACGAATTCCGGCCCTTCCGCAGCGAGTCCGGTCAGGTTGGCCTGCCGGACGGGTTCATCCAGCGCCTCGACCGGATCGACGAGAGCCTGTGGATCGGTACCATCGGTGGTGGGCTGGCGCGCATGCAACTGACCACCGAAGTGATCGAGGGACTGCGCGAACGGCTGCCCGACGCGGTTCCGGCGCGGCACACCACCCATGCGCTGCTCGCGCTTTCGGCCACGCGGGCACTGGTCGGCACCGGTGCCGGGCTGTTCCAGGTCGACTGGCCGCTCGCAGGCGGAGCGCCGCGCGTTGCCGCGGTCGCCGCCGCCAGTGCCGGCCCGCGCACCACGGTGCGCGCACTGGACCGGCTAGCGGACGGGCGCTTCGTGGTGGCCGGCGACGGTGGGGCCTGCCTGCTGGATGCCGATCTGCAGCACTGCCAGCTTATCGACCTCGGCGTTGCGGAACCCAGCATCCCCGCGGTGGCTGTGACCACCGACGGCCGCCTGTGGCTGAGCGTCGATCGTCTGGGCCTGCACGAGTACGACCCGGCGACCGCGCGCGGACGCACGATTGCTTTTGGCGATCCACGCCTGCCGCCGGAGATGGCACGTTCGGCGGCACTCGCGCCCGCGGCCGCCGGTGACCTGTGGATAGGATCGGATGTCGGCGTCTACCGCCTGCGGCGCGATTGCAGCTGCAGCGATGAGCGCATCGACGACGAAGACGAGGATCCCGGGGCGCGCAAGATCGTCTATGCCTTGCACCCGGACGGGGACCGCCTGTGGCTCGGGGCATGGAACCATGGCCTGGACCGGTACGATCCCACGCGCCAGGCAATCGAGCGCTACGCGCCCAGGCTGCCCGAGCGCAGCGTCGCCAGCACGCGGGTGGTGCGCGCGCTGCTGCCGGACGCGGATCGACTGTGGCTTGGCAGCTACGGCGCCGGGGTGATTGCGGCTGATGCAGGCAACGGGCGCACGCTGCGCTACTGGCAGCCGGCGGAGCTGCGGCCGACGGCGGTCGGCGACAGCCTGATCTGGGCACTGGCGCGCGATGCCGATGGCGCGTTGTGGATCGGCAGCGACGGCGGCCTGCAGCGTTGGACGCCGCAGGATGGCGCGCAGCGCATCGAGGATGCCGGGACGGGTCGCGAACCGGTGCGCTCGGTGCGCGCCCTGCTGCTCGACCGCGCGCAGCGCCTGTGGGTGGCTGGCGAACCGGGGCTGTTCCGGGTCGACCCGGCGCAGTACCGGCGCGGCGCAACCCGCGTCGCCGGCGCGGGCAGCTCGGTGTTGGCTGATACCAACATCTTCGCCATCCATGAGGATCAAGCAGGCGCTTGTTTCATCGGGACCTGGCAGGGCGTGTACCGCTTCGACCCCGATCGCCTGCAGATCGGCGCGCAACTGGCTCCGGATGCCGGCATGCGGGTCACCTGGGACATCGCCGATGCCGAGGATGGCGGCCTGTGGATCGGGACCAGCGATGGCCTGGTGCACGTGGCACCGGATGGTCGCTGGCGGCGCTACACCGAGCGCGACGGATTCGCCAACCGGGTGATCTACGGCATCGAACCCGACCTGCACGGCCACCTCTGGCTGAGCAGCAACCGCGGCCTGATCCGTTTCGATCCGGACACCGCGCAGGTCGTCAATTTCGGGCGCCACGACGATCTGCAGCAGATGGAGTTCCTGTTCGGCGCGCACGCACGGGACGCGCAGGGGAGGCTCCTGTTCGGCGGGCCCGCGGGCTTCAACCGGATCGACCCGCGGCGGGTCGAACTCGGCGACGGTTCCCCGGTGCCCGTGCTGGCCGGAGTGCGCATCGACAATCGGGAGCAGGCGGGCGGGGCGGGGCGCTTGGGATTGGCGGCGCCGGTCCTGGATCGGGTGGATGTGCTGCCGGGCGACAGCGTGCTGGAGCTGCATTACGGCGCGATCGCCTATGACCAGCCGCGCGAAGTCCGCTACCGCTACCGCCTGGCGGGGTTCGATCGCGACTGGCAGGATGCGCGCGACCGCCGCTTCGCCAGCTACACCAACCTGCCCCCGGGCGAGTACCAGTTCGAGGTCGCCGCGATCAGTCGTTTTGGTCGTCCCAGCGCGAGCAGCCGCAGCCTGACGGTGGTGTCGATCCCGTCCTGGTGGCAGACCCTCTGGTTCCGCACACTGCTGGTGGTCGGCGCCATGCTGACCGTCGGCAGCGTGGTCGGCTGGCGCATCGCCGACCTGCGCGCGCAGCGCCGGGAGCTGCAGGCGCAGGTGAGCGAGCGCACCCGCGAGCTGCGGGCGCAACGCGATGAACTGGAACGCGTCAATGCCGAGCTGGCGGCGTTGAGCACGCGCGATCCGCTGACCGGGCTGCCCAACCGGCGCTCCCTGCTCGGCGAACTCCAGCGCGCCGTCGATGCGGTATCCGTCGCGGGACCGGTGGCAGTGGCGGTGGCCGACCTCGACCATTTCAAGCGGATCATCGACGGCCACGGGCATGGCGTCGGCGACCAGGCGCTGGTCCATCTGGCGGGACTGTGGAGCGCGTTGTTGCCTGCGGGGGCAATGCTCGGACGCTATGGCGGCGAGGAGTTCCTGTTGTTGCTACCCGCGCATGCCGCTACCGACGCGGCGGAAGTCGCCGAGCGCCTGCTGCAGGCCTTGCGTCAGGCACCGGTGCCCGGCGTCAGGCCCGAGCTGCGGCTGAGTGCGAGCGTGGGTATCGCCGTGCTCGGTGCCGGCGATACCCTGGAGTCAGTGATCAACCGCGCCGATGCGGCACTGTACGCGGCCAAACGCGAAGGCCGCGACCGCTGGCGCCACGGCTGAGGATCAAGGCCGTTCGCCGCTGAAGCGCCTGACCTCGGCGCCACTCACGCGGCCGATCCGGGCTTGCTCATGCACCCACAGCTCGGCTTCGTGCTCGATGCGGATCTCACCGCCGACGCTGGCGCCGGCACCGATCACCACCCGGGTGGCCTTGTCGTCGCTCCAGCACCAGCCCCAGCAGCGCGACTTGCGGATCACGAGGTCGCCGGCCACCGCGCTCACGCCTTCCAGGCGGATCTCGCCGTTGGTGCTGACCACATCGCGGCCCACGCGACTGTCGACCAGCGTGACATGGCCGCTGCCGGTATCGATGCCACGCTCTACAGTGACTCCCGTCAGGTCAACCTCACCGCTGCCGGTGTCGATCTTGCCGCGCACGATCGAGCCCGCATCCAGGCGCACCGAGCCGCTGCCGGTGTCAATGTCGCCATCGACGACCACACGCTCGCCGCCGTACACCCCACCGCTGCCGGTGTCGATGGCTTCGGTCTTCGCACCATTGCCCAGGTGGACGCCGCCGCTGCCGGTGTCGATCACGCCGCACTGGGCATCCGCTCCCAGGCGCACGCCACCGCTGCCGGTATCGATGCGCCCGGCGCTGGCGCCGCTGGCGAGTTCCACGCCGCCGCTGCCGGTGTCGATGTTGCGCGAGATCGCCCCGGATTCAAGCAGGACGTCACCACTGGCGGTGTCGATCACGCCCACCGCGATGCCGGCCGGCACGCGTACCGACTTGCTGCTGGTATCGATGTTCTCGCCCGCGGCTGGGATGACATCGGCGGCGAGCGCAGCGCCGGCGAACAGCAGCGCCGTGCACGACAGGGTCAGGCGGGGTAGGGCAGGGGACATGGTGATGCTCCGACGACCAGGGGGAAGTGGAGCGCCCTCTCGCAATGTCCGTGCCAGCTCTTGGTGCGCGAAATCACCGGTGGATTGGCGGATTGCGCCGCAATCTGGCGTCGGAAACGAACGTCCGTGCGCGGAATCGGAACTTTCAACGCAGTGCGGGCGCCTGACCACAGGCCGGGGCATCGGGATCGAGCAGCGCGAGGCGCACGGCTGGCGCCAGGGCATGTCCTGCCTCGCGCAGGTCCTGGTAACGCGCCACGCATGAACGCGGGCAGCAGGCACCGGCGGCGCCACTGCCGCAGTTCGGCAACCGCGCAATGCAGGCATCCATCGCCGCGGCGTCGCCACTGGCGCAGTGCAGGAAGCGCTCGGAGCACATCGCCAGCTGGGCTTCGCTGATCGCGCCGCCGCCCTGCCAGCGCGGGGGGACGCGCCGCGGCGGGAGCGGGCGCCGGTGCGGGGTCGCCGTTGCGGCCGCGATAAGCATCCAGCCACTGGCGCAGCGCACGTTCGCTGTCCGCGGGATCGTCTCCCGCGCGCGCCAGGTGTGCCGACTCGCCGCCGGTGCACGGCTGGTCCTGGAAGCTCACCGCCCCGCTGGCGTCCTTGCAGCGATAGATGTCGCCCGGCGCCATCAGCGCGGTTGCCAGCAACCAGCTTGCCAGTGCGATGCCCATCGGTCCGGATCACTCATCAGCCACCGCCACGAGGGTACCATCGCGAAAAGTCCGAGAAGGAGAACGATTCATGCGCGTGCTGATCACAGGTGCCGCGGGCGGCATCGGCAGCGAACTGGTGCGGCATTACCTTGCGGCTGGCCACGAGGTCATCGCCGTCTGCCGGAACCCTGGCGAGGAGTTGCCGCAGCTCGGCTGCGAAGTGCTTTCGGGCATCGACCTGACCCGTGGCGAGGGTATTGATGGTGTCGTGGCCGCGCTCGGCGGGCGTACGCTGGACCTGGTCATTCAGAACGCGGGCCTGCTGCGCCGCGACAGCGTCGGCGGCCTGCGCGCCGCGGTGGACGACTTGCGCGCGCAGTTCGAGGTCAATGCGCTGGCGCCGCTGCTGCTGACCGACGCGCTGCTGCCGCACCTGAATCCGGGCAGCAAGGTGGCGCTGATCACCAGCCGCATGGGCTCGATGGGCGACAACGGCTCCGGCGGCTACTACGGCTATCGCATGAGCAAGGCCGCGCTGAACGCCACCGGCAAGTCGCTGGCGATCAACCTGCGCGAACGTGGCATCGCCGTGGCCCTGTTGCACCCGGGTTTCGTGCGCACGCCAATGACCGGTGGCGCCGGCGATATCGACGCCGCCACCTCCGCGCGCCAGCTGGCCGAGCGGATTGCCGCGCTCGACCTGGCCAGCTCCGGCAGCTTCTGGCATGCGCGGGGCGAAGTCCTGCCTTGGTGAGTCAGGGTTCGCGCAGGGTTTGCGGGTCGCTGTAGACCTGCCACAGGTCGGCGGGCAAGCCGTCGAAGGTGACGCGATAACGCGGCGCATCGGCGGCCTCGCCGGTCACATCGCGGATGCGGATGCCGGCGACCTGCGCCGGGTGCGCGCGCGCCAGCTCGGCGTAGATCTCCGGGTCCGCCTCGCCAGAATCGCCGACCAGCAGGAAGCGGCGCTGAGGGAAGTCGGCCAGCAGCTGACCGATGGCCGCGAGCTTGTGCGTGCGCGTCGCATCGCTGCCCGGGATGACGTTGCGGATCGAGGTCGATTCGCGCAGATGCACGCTGCCGGCGGGAAAGCCCTCGGTGCGCAGGAACACGGCAAGCGGCGGATACAGCTGGACCGGACTGCCGGACACGTAGTGGAAGCGCGTTCCTTCGCCTGCTTCCAGCGTGCGGTAACGCGCCGCCATGCCGGGCACCGCGACGAACTCGCGCGCAAAGGTGTTGAGCAGCATCTCGCGGCGCTCGCGCACCTGGCTGACCTTGATCGTGTCGTCGATATCCGAGACCACCGACAGCCCCTGCGACGGCACCAGCAACACGCGGCCCTTGAACTGGCGCGGGTCCCCGTGGGGCATCAACACGCTCGCCTCGAGCCAGCGACGCGAGGCTGCAATGCCTGCACTGGAAATGCCGACACTCGATCGCGTGCGCCCGTCGAACCCGGTTGCCGGCAGCGCGTGCGTGCGCCCGCCCAGGCGCAGGTGGACATCCTTGAAACTCTCCGAATCCACCCGGAACAGCTGGGTGCGTTCGAGGAAACGCTGGCGGTCCGCGGAGGGCAGGGCGTCCAGGTCGAGGTCGAGATAACCCGCGAACAGCGAGGACAGGCCGGTCGGCTTTCCAGCTCATACACCCAGATGTCGATGCGCGCTTCGATGCGGTCGCCCTGCCAGCGGGCGGTCGTGGGCAGGACCAGGACCTGCTCGTCGCGGGCGAGGGGGCGTGCATCGACCGCGACAGCGGCGAGCAGGCACAGGCAGGCGAACAGCGACAGAACGTGGCGCAAGGGCGATTCCTCGAATGGATCAGGGCTACTCGGGCGTCTGCGCCGCGACCGCCCGCTCGGCTTCCGCCAGCGACTCGCGTGCCTCGACTGCTTCGCGCTGGTCCGGCGGCAGGCTGGCCGCGCGCAGCTCGTGGGCGCGGCGCAGCCAGGGGAGCGCTTCGGCGGGATGCCCGGTCTCCAGCAGCACGCGCCCCAGGCCCCACCAGGCCCAGGCCCAGTTGGGGTCCTCCTTCGGGAAGCGGCCTTCCCACAAGTCCATGGTCTGGCGGAAGCGGGATTCGGCCTGCGCGTATTCCTTGCGCTTCAGATGCACCAGCCCGAGGTTGAGGTACTGGTTGCCGAGCTCCGGGTGGTCGGCCGGCAGGCGTTTCAGGTTGATCTGAAGCGAGCGCGTGAGCTGGGCCAGCGCGTCGTCGAGCCGATCGCGGTGGTAGTAGGACACACCGAGGTTGTTCGCCTGCAGCGCGACATTCGGGTGATCTGCGCCATAGACCCGTTCGGTGATCGCGAGCGAGCGCAGGTACAGCGGTTCGGCGAGTTCGTGCTGACCTTGCTCGTCATACACATCGGCGAGCGCCCGCAGCGGGCCGGCCAGGCGCCGGTCCTCGGGACCGAAATTCCGCTCGTAGATCTCGATGCAGCGACGGAACAGCAACTCGGCCGAAGGGTAGTCGCTGCGCACCAGCGCGATGAACCCCAGGGCGTAGTAGGCCGGACTGGCCTTGACGCTGTCCGCCGCCGATTCGCCGATGGCGACCACCAGCTCGCGCAGATGCAGTTCGCGCGAGTGGTCCAGGCGTCGCGCCAGGCGCTCGCTGACACCGTAACGGTTCAGCAGGTCGCGCAGTTCGCCGGGTGTCAGACTGGCGCTGCCCGCGTCGATCAGCGCCAGCGCCTGCCCGAGCACCTTGCTGGAGGCATCGTACTGGCCCTGCAGGTTCAGCAGCAGGCCTTGGTGCAGCAGGGCGCGCGCACGTCGTTGCGGTGTGTCCGCGAGGGCCAGCGCTTCGCCGATCAACGGCTCGGCCGGCGCGTACAGTCCGAGCGACATGTACACCCGCCCGAGCGTCAGCAGCAGTTCGCCGCGCAATGCGGGGTCTTCGCGCAATTCGCCGCGGATGCGCTCGGCACCGCTGTCCAGGATTTCGCGTGCGGTCAGCGTGGTCCCGCGGCTGCGGGTGGGATCGGCCTGGTCGAACAGATCGATCAGGAAGGCGGTGACGCGCTCGGCCTGCGCGCGCGCCTGCACCGCCGCCCGGGCCTCGCGGTCGGCGCGGTCGGCGGCGATGCTGAAGGCCACGATCCCGCCGACCAGGCTCAGGAACACGGCGAAGATGGCTGCAGCTGGCCCGCGCCGGCGCAGCAGCAGCTTTTTCAGCCGGTACCAGGCCGACGGCGGGGCAACGCTGAGCGGCTCGTTGCGCGCATGCCGATCCAGGTCCCCGACCAGTGCTTCGACCGACTCGTAGCGCTCCTCGCGCTGGCGTGCCACGGCGTGGCTGGCGATCCAGCCCAGCTCCCCGGCCAGCAGGTGCTGCAGCGCCGCTTCGGGCAACCCGCGGGCGGCGGCCGCTGCGGCACGCTGGGCCGGTTCCAGCGCGCGGAAGCGCAGCGCTGGCGGCGGTGCGTCGCGGTCGGCCACCTCGCGCATGATCTGCAGCAGCGAGTTGCCGGTCAGCGTGTGCGGCCGCGCGCCGACCAGCAGTTCGTAGAGGATCACGCCCAGCGCATACACATCGACACGCGTGTCGAGATCGGCGCCCCCGGCGGCGGCCTCCAGCGCCTCGGGCGCGAGGTAGGCCGGCGTGCCGATCACTTCTGCGCCGGTCAGCGTGACCCCGCCGACCGGCGCATCGAGCGCCTTGGCGATGCCGAAGTCGATGATCTTCGGGTGCGGCTTGCCGTCGACCTCGGTGACCAGCAAGTTGGCCGGCTTCAGGTCCAGGTGCAGGATGCCGCGCCGGTGTGCGTGGCGCACGCCCTCGCAGACCGCCTGGAACAGCGTCAGCCGCTGCCCGATGGTCAATCGATGGCTGTCGGCGTACTCGGTCAGCGGCACGCCCTCGACCAGCTCCATCGCGAACCACGGGAAGCCGCCCTGGGTGGCGCCGGCCTCGTACAGTCGCGCGATGTTCGGATGCTCCAGTCGCGCCAGCGCCTGCTGCTCGATGCCGAAGCGCGCCGCCAGCTCGGGCGTGACCACCGCGGCGCGCATCAGCTTCAGGGCCACGCGGCGCACCACCGGCACGCTCTGCTCGGCGAGGAACACCTGGCCCATGCCGCCGGCGCCCAGCGGCCTGAGGATGCGGAAGCCAGCGAAGTCGCTGTCCGGCGATCCGCCCGCCGGGCTGGAATCGGGCTTGCCGGTCAAGCGCTCGGTGGCGTCTTGAATCGAACCGCCGGTGGTGGACATGCGCGAGCGGAGCAGGGCAGGGGACCCCATGTTACGCCTGCACCTCGCCGACGGCTGCGCGCTGGCGCTGTCAACCCGGCCGATCGCAGGCACAATCGCGCACCTTCCTAGGAACCTTGCCCTGTGGCTCTCGAAACATCCCCGGACGCACCGGAAATCGCCGCCACCCGCCGCTGGCTGGAGCAGGTGGTGATTGGACTGAACCTGTGCCCGTTCGCGCGGGCGCCGCACCTCAAGGGCCGCGTGCGCTTCGTGCTCAGCCCGGCGCGCAACGAGGACGAACTGGTGGCGGACCTCCTCGACATCGCCGATGCCACGGTGCAGGCGCTGGGCCTGGAAGGCGAGCTGCAGGTGGCGAGCTTCCACCCCGATTACCAGTTCGGCGACGCCGAGCCCGATGCGGTCGAGAACTGCACCAACCGTTCGCCCTATCCCACGCTGCACCTGCTGCGCGAGGCGAGCATCGAGCGCGCAGTGGAGGCGGTGGAGGACACCGACGCGATCTACCAGCGCAACATCGAGACGCTGCGGCGGATCGGCTGGGAAGGCTGGGAAAAGCTCAAGTAACCCGAGGCAGCCTACAATCCCGACGCCCTTTGCCCGACAGCGACCGCATGCGCCTCAACAAACACATCAGCGAAACCGGATTCTGCTCGCGCCGCGAGGCGGATGACCTGATCGAGCAGGGCCGGGTGACGGTCAACGACGCGATCGCCGAACTCGGCCAGGAAATCGCCGACGGTGATGTGGTGCGGGTGGATGGCGCCACGCTCAAGCCGCGCCCGAAGAAGCGCGGGCGGCGACATGTGTACATCGCGCTGAACAAGCCGGTCGGCGTGACCTGCACCACCGAGGACTCGGTGTCCGGCAATATCGTCGAGTTCGTCGGCCATGAGCAGCGCATCTTCCCGATCGGCCGGTTGGACAAGGATTCCGAGGGCCTGATCCTGCTGACCAGCAATGGCGACATCGTCAACGACATCCTGCGCGCGGAAAACCGCCACGAGAAGGAATATCTGGTGGCGGTCAACAAGCCGGTGACGCCCGAGTTCCTCGCCGGCATGGCCGGGGGCGTGCGCATCCACGGGCGCATGACCTTGCCTTGCCGCACCGCGCGGATCGCCAAGTTCGGCTTCCGCATCGTGCTCACGCAGGGATTGAACCGCCAGATCCGCCTGATGGCCGCCGCCTTCGGCTACCGCGTCACCCAGTTGCGGCGCGTGCGGATCGACAACATCAAGCTCGGCACGCTCAAGCTCGGCACCTGGCGCAACCTCAGCGATGCGGAGCTGAAGCTGCTCCTGCCGGGGCGCACGGACTGGTAGGCGCACCCTGCCGGCCACACCGGCGACGGCGGCTCAGGCGGTGCTTTCGGCCACGCTTTCCAGCCCGGCCGCATATCCGGCCAGCAAATCGCACTGGATATAGTCCACGCCAAGTTCCCACAGGCGCGCGATGGCCTCGCGGTCTGGGACCGCTTCGACCATCAGCGGCACGCCCGCCTCGCGCACCTGGGCCAGGATCGTGGCGAAGGCCATGGTCGGCTGCAGCGCGATCTCGGTATCCAGCTTGATCGCGTCCACCTGGATCTGCTGCAACAGCCGCGCAGCCTCCTTCTGCATGCCGAAATCGCGCAGGCAGAGCTGCACCCCGAGCGGGCGCAACCGCTCGAGCACCGGGCGCAGCAGGGCCTGGCGTTCGATGACCGTATCGGTGTCGAGCTCGAGCGCCAGCGTTCCGGGGCGCGCCGGGCGCGGGCACTCGTGCTCGATGAATCCGATGAAACCCGGATCGATCAGGCTCGCCGCGTCGACCTCGACAAACAGGCGGCTCGGTCGGCCGAGTTGCTCCTGCACCGTGGCGGTACCGGCGGCCAGCCGCAGCGCGATGTGGTCCAGCCGGGCCAGGGTGCCGGCCCTGCGGGCGAGTTCGAGCACGTCTTCGCGCAGCGTGCCCTGCGCCTGGCTCAGCGAGGTGCGCACGCGCAGGCGCTGGTGCCACTGGTCCGCGCGCAGGCCGCGGGTGGGAACCAGTGGCTGGTATTCGACAGTGCACAACGCAGCGTCCGGCTGCAGCACGCCATGGTTCTGCGGCGCGTCGTCGCCCGCGGTGCGTGCCGTTGCGGGCTGTGCCGGCGCCACTGTCCCCCGCTTCCACACCGCCAGTGCGCGGTCCAGCCAGCGCTGCGGGTCATCGTCGGCGGGAACCAGCTGGACCCGCGCGCGGACCTTGAGCTGGCCGCGCGAGATCGCCACCGGGCGTACGTCGATGGCATTGCGCAGGCTCTGGGAGAGCTGCGCCAACCCGGCGTTGTCGCTGCGCGCCGCCAGCAGCAGGAAATGCAGGTCGTGCCAGGGCGCGTAGGCATCGCCCGGCTGCAGGCGGGCGGCGATCCGTCCGGCAATCGCCTGCTCCACTTCGCAGCGCAGCAGCGCCGGCAGTTTGCCGCTGAGCTGCTCGGCCTGCTCGATACCGATCGAGATCAGCGCAGCCGGGCGCTCGCGCAGGTTGCGCAGACGCTGGCCGAGCGCGGCGCGTGAGAGCGGCGTCGCGGCTGCATCCGGGCGCAGGCCGAGCACTTGCTGGCGCAGCGCGCGGGCGCGCTTGGCGCGGCCGACGACCACCTCGATCAGGTGTGCCGGGCGTACCGGCTTGGTCAGGAAATCATCGCCGCCGATGTTGATCGCGCGCACGCGCTTGCCGACATCCTGCTCGCCGCTGATGAACACGATCGGGACCAGCAGGGTGGCGGGCAGTTCGCGCATGCGCGCGGTCAGCGCCATGCCATCGATACCGGGCATGTACAGGTCGACCAGGATCAGGTCCGGACGGAAGCTGCCCACCTGGGCCAGCGCCTCGTCGGCCGACGCGGCCACCTGGACGGTCAGGCCGCGCCGGCGCAGCACCGCGTCGCAGAACACCACCTGGCTGCGGTCGTCGTCGACGATCAGCACGCGCAAGGGCTCGGCGGAGGACAGATCGTGCTGCAACTGGCGCAGCTTGAGCAGCACGCTGGTGGCGTCGGCGGCCGCGATGAAGGCATCCGCGCTGCCGGTCATGTCCAGCAGTTGTTCGGCGATGGTCGCGCCGCGGGTCACCACCAGCAGCGGCGGCGTGGCGCCCGGACGGCGGTTCTGGTCGAGCGCGTCGACCACCTCGCCGAGGCGGCTGAGCCAGTGCGAATCGATCACCACGCCGACCAGCAGGCGCCCTTTGGCAGCGGCGGCCACCGGCGCCGGCTCGGCGCAGCTGCAGCACTTCCAGCCAAGCTCAGCGAAGGCATCGGCAAGCCCCAGGATGGGCCCGTCCGGGCCATGCAGCACCAGCACCGCCGGGTGCTCCAGTTCCTCGCGCAGGAGCAGCTCGGCGAGCGCGGCGGCGGTCTCCTGCAGCCGCTGCAGGTAATGCCGGATTCGCCCCTGCTGGACGATGTTGGGCGAGTCGGCGGTGTCCAGCAGGAAACCGATGTAGGCCGCGGCATCGCGCGTGGCCAGCGCCGGCGCCTCCATCTGCTGACGGCCCGCGGCCTCGCCGAGTTCGCCCAGGGCACTGACCAGGCGCATCCAGCGGTCCACGTTCCAACCTTCGTCCAGTGCCTGCTGCCACTCCCGCAGGACGCCCTGGATGCGCTGGTGCAGGTGGTGCCGGAGGTCGTTGCCGGCATGCAGCGGGGTGCCCATGGGAGCCTGCTCGGCGGCGCGCCGGATCGAACGGTGCGCAAACATCCCACAAGGGCGCGAAGCCTGGCAACGGGCGGAGGGTGCGCCAGGGCGGGGAAGCGGTCGGGCGGCAAGGGACGCGGATGGATCCGGGCGCGAAATCGCTCCGCGTCCCTTGCCCTGACAATCTCAGAGGCTGCAGCCGTAGGCCTGCAGCGCCGGCTTGCTGGCATCGCGGGATTGCTGGCAGACCATCGGCAGCGAGGCCTTGGTGGCCTCGTTCGCGGCCATCTCCGCCCAGGACTTCTTCCACTGGTCGAAGCCGACCTGCATCTGGGCACGCGCCTCGGCCGGCATCTTGTCGCTCAGGCACTGCTCGTAGGCAGCGAGGAATTCGTCGCACTCGGCGATGCCGGTGATCGTGGCGGCGGGCGCGGCAGCGGGTTGTGCTGCCGGCGCGGCGGCGGGCGGCGTGGCCGGCGCAGCAGCCGGGGCGGGCGTGTTGGTCGCGGCCGGCGGGGCGGCCTGCTCGGAGCAGGCGGCGAGGGTCAGGGTGGCGAGCAGCAGGGCAGCGGTGGTGCGCACGTGGGTGGACTCCGGGTGGTGGATGCGTCAGGGGTAAACGCCGGCTGCCGCAGTTGTGCACGCGCAGCCGCCGCGACCTGCGATCAACGGCAAATCGGGCCCGGTCCGGACACGCGCGCGCAGTCAGCCGCGCAGCACTGCGCGCGGATTCGTCTTGCGATGCGCGTCTTTCCGCTCCGTCGATTCCGCCCGCGATGGGCGGTCACCGGGACTTCCGGAATTGCGCGGACGAGATCAGCACCACGACCAGCGGGGTCCCTGCTCAGACGCGGGCGCGGCGCACCGCGTCCGCCGGGTCTTCCGGATTGCCGGGGCCCGGCAGCAGGCGCAGCGCCACCCGGCGCACGCCGAAACTGGCGTGCAGGCGCGGATAGGGGAACGGCGAGCTGCTGTTCGGTGGCACTACCCAGCCCGCGCTCAGGCAGTCGCCGTCGAGCGCCAGCGCGAAGGGCGAGTAGAGGAAGCTGAAATCGACGTTCTGCGGCGTGCGCCTGGCCGCCTGCAGCCAGCGCTCGCTGGCTGGTTGGGACAGCCACAGCTCCTGGCCATCGTGCATTGCCTCGTCGACATCGCCCGCATCCAGGCGCAGCAGCAGGTGCGGGAACAGGCGGTCACGCAGCCGCTGCCATGCCTCGGCACGGGTGGCGGCGTCCAGCAGCGCGCGGCTGAGGCCATCGATGCCGAGTACGTACAGGCGGAAGCTGCTGCGCAGTACCGGCGTGGCGAGTTGCAGCACCGGCATCGGCCGTTCGGGGGTCAGCCACTGGCGCAGGCGGGTCAGCAGGGTGTCGTCCATGGTCATCGATTACGCAATCGGATGCAGGCGGAGATCGGCGGCTGGGTCTTTCGGCGGCGGCATCATTCGAGTGTCCCGTCGAGCACGAATCCGGCCCAGTGAAAAGGATGGACAGGACCGGCACGCCCACGCTGTGGCGCCACGCCGCCGACACCGCGGACCGCATCGCCGCCGCCGGTTCCGGTGCGCAGCATGGACAGTTGAGCCTGCTGCAATGCGCGGTCGCTGGCGGCGTCCTGGCGCAGCTGCGCGTGGAAGTCGGTCATCAGGCGCGCGCCCGAGCGGTCGCCGACCGGCCACAACGAGGAAACCACCTCGCGTGCGCCAGCCGCGCGCAGCGCGTGGCGCAGGCCGATCAGGCCCTCAGCCGCATCCACCCGGCCGCTGCCGAGGTCACAGGCAGCCACCGCGACCAGGTCTGCCACCAGCGGCGGGCCGGTCAGCAGATCGACGGCGCGCAACAAGCCATCGTCCCGGTCGCTGCCGTCGCCTGCGGCCAGCACCAGTGCCGAGTCCAGCGGGCGCAGTGGATCGACCAGGCCGTGCACCGCGAAATGCAGCCGCCTGGCGCCCGGCGCGAGTGTGCGGACGCGCTTCTCGGTGGCCTCGGTGCCGCGCAGCAGGGTGGAGGTGCCGGGATACAGTCGGGCGATGCTGCGGGCCTCGGCCACCGCACCCGGCAACGGCGCCAGCCCTTCGATGCTGGCGCCGCGCCAGGACGCTGCCGGCGCATCCTGATGCGCGGCGAGCAATGGATCGGCCACCGCGAGCAACTCGCTGGCGACCGGGGAACCCGGGTGGCGACGCGCGAGCATCGCTGCCGTCAGCGAGGTGGACTGCCGCAGCGCGTGGGATTCGATCAGGTAGCGCCCCTGCGCATCGACGAGCACGGCCAGCGGCAGCAGGCTGAGATCGGCATCCGGAACCCACAACAGGCGTGGACTGTCGGCGAGCAGCGACAGGGCGGGTTCGATCAGGCGCGCGTGCAGCCAGCGGGCCTCGCGACGCAGGGTCTCGAGCCGGCTGTCCGGCTTGCGCGCCAACGCGGCAAGGCGCTGGACATGGTCCAGCAACGCGCTGCGGTCGACGTTGACGGCGACGAAGTGCGGCACTTCGTCGCGCGGGCGGGCCACCACGATGTAGAGCCGCTCGCGATCGACCAGGTGGGCGAGGATCGCGCTGTCGCCTGCCAACTGCTTGCGCAGCTCGGCCCAGGTGCGCGGCCGGGTCAGCAGCAGCGCCGACTGCGCGGGTGCCTCGCGGGCGGCGCGGCGCACGAACGCGTCGAGCCCCGGCGCCAGCGCCGCCGGCTCGGCGCGCTGCAGCGCGCGCCAGTCGGCTGCGAGGTCCGCGGGCAGGGTGGCCTGCAACTCGCTGCGGTGGCGCGCCATGCTGTCCAGCAGCAGTCGGGCACGCGCCTGCTCCAGGGTGTCGAAGGCCGCCGTGGCATCCCCCTGCTGCAGCCAGGCCAGCGCGCAGGCACGGTAGATCTCGACATTGCGTGCGCCCAGGCGCTGCAGATCGTCGCGATCCTGGGTCCAGTGCAGGCGCTGGCGCTCGAGCACCGAGACCGCCTCGCAATGACGCTCGCGCGCGCTGTCGGGCTGGCCGAGGGCCGCGGACGCGAGACCGGCGCCGTGCAGCACATTGGCCAGCGACTGGCTGTCTGGCGACTGCCGGCGCCTGAGCCCGATCGACTCGTCGAAGTGGGTCAGGGCAGCCGCATGTTCGCCGAGCGCGAGTTCGATGTCGCCGAGGCGTTCGAGGGCGAAACTGAGGTCGCGTCCACCGGGGCTGATGCTGCGCTGGAGGCGCTCGGCGATGCGTGCCGACGGCAGCGCCTCGGCGTGGCGGCCTTGCGTGATCAGCAGCCCGGCGCGGAAATGGTGGGCCCAACCTTCCAGGCTGCTGCCTGGGGCATGCTCGCGATACAGCTCGAGCGCCTCGTCGTAGGCGCGATGGGCGGCGGCGTAGTCGCCACGCTCCTCGTGCACGCGCGCCATCGTCACCAGAATGCCGGCCAGGTGGGTTCCCGGTGGCAGGGCGCGATGGATCGCCAGCGACTCGCCGGCATAGCGCTCGACCGCGTCCAACTGGCCCAGCGGGAACGCGATCAGCGCGAGATTGCCAAGAGTTGCAGCGAGATCCAGCGGCGTTGCATCACGCATGCGCTTGATCGCGAGCGAGCGTTCCAGCGAGGCCTGTGCGTGGGCCATGTCCATGCGGTCCCATTGCACCAGGGCCAGGTTGTTCAGCAGGCGCGCCAGCACCAGGGTGTCCGGCGCCAGGCGTTCGGCGGTGGCCACCGCCTGTCGCAGCAGGCGCTCGGCCTCGTCGTGCTCGCCGCGGGCGCGCTGGATCAGGCCGCTGCTGCTGTCGAGCAGCATGCGGTACTGCTCTGGCGAGCGCGCCTTGTCGAAGGCTGCGCGCGCCCGTCCCGCGGCCGCGAGGGCCTCGTCCAGGCGTTCGCGGGTTCGCAGGTACATGGCCCGTTCCAGCAGCGCCTGGGCGTGCAGGGTGCTGTCCGGAACCTGCTGCGCCAATGCGGCGAGCAGTTTCTCGAGTTCGCGCCCGCTGTCGTCCAGGCGACCGGCGATGCGCAGGATCGAGGCGTAGTGTCGCCAGGCATGCAGGCGCGCGACCGACAATCCGGCCTGTTCCATCGCATCCATCGCCGCGACGCAGGCCGGCAAGGTCAGTTCGACCTTCCAGCCGAGCATGCCCTGGTTGCAACGCGCGTACTGCAGCAGCGCGTGCGCCTGCGGATCCGTGCCGGCGGGCGTGGCCGCCAGCGTCTGTTGCAGCAGCGTTTCGGCCGCCGCCGGCGCCGATCCCAGCAACTGCGATGATTGCTAGCTGGCGACGGCAACTGCGGCACGCGCGGTCCCGGTGGTCCTGGGTGGCGGAACGCCTGGTGCTTCGCCCCAGGCTAGCAGCGCCTGGCGTTGGTCCTCGGGCAGCTCGGGCAGGGTCTGGACGCCGAGGGCGCCGGTACCGACCGCCACCCAGCGCCTTCCCCGCGGGTTGGAAATCTCCAGCTCGACGCCGCCGCGCGGCAACTGGTCGAGGTCGATCTGCTCCAGGTCCAGCGGATCGCGCAGTTCGAAAACCTCGTCGCCGCGACGCCAGGCGTGGACGCAGTCGCCCTTCGCCAGCCCTGCGGCCGCGCCCTCGAGTCCGGCGCGGACCGCGACCAGCAGCGCCGGGCAGCCCACGCTCGCCATCGCGGGCGCGGCTCCCAGCAGCAGACAGGCGCAGATCCAGCGGGCGGCGATCATCGGTGTCCCCGGTTGTGAGTGGACAGGCTGGAATCATCCCCGCCGGCGGCGCAGGCGGAGAGTCGATCGAGGAAAACGCGGCGCTCAGGGCGAGCGCACGCGCTCAACGCAGTTCGGCCAGCCCAAGTGTCACCGCAAAGCACGCCTGGCCCGCGGGATCCGAGGGCAGGGCGCGCGCGTGCAGCTCGATCTGGCGTCCTGCGACCAGGTCCTC
Organism: Rhodanobacteraceae bacterium; assembly: GCA_016713135.1. Lineage (NCBI taxonomy): Bacteria > Pseudomonadati > Pseudomonadota > Gammaproteobacteria > Lysobacterales > Rhodanobacteraceae > Rhodanobacteraceae bacterium. The sequence goes on from JADJPR010000006.1 coordinate 49,753, forward strand.
GATGCACAGGCGGACATCCTCGCCCGGCGGCGAGCGCTGGCCGCGCCAGCAGCTGTCGACCCAGACCTCGATCACGCCACCGGCGGCAAGCCCGGGCGGAGCGCGCCAGACCTCGATCAACGCCGCCCGCAACCGGCACTGGCCGGGTTGGGTGCGGGTGGGTTGCGCGGCGATGACCGCAATCCGCGCATGCAGCTCGGCCGTCGTGCGTGCCTCGGCCTGGTCTTCCGGCGAATACATGGCTCCACCCATCGCGCTGCCAGGGGCCAGGCGACCGGCGCGTCGCTGCGCCGGTCGCCGCTGCTGTCGCCAGGACTACTCGAAGCCATTGGCGAGCAGACTGTCGACGAGCACATTCTGCTGCGTCTGGCGGTTGCTCGGGTTGAAGTTGGCATCGCCGCTATAGCTCAGCGTGATGGTGCGCATGCCGGCGGTGGTCATGGTCAGCGGGCAGCTGGTGGCCGGCAGGTTGATGACACAACTTTCGCTGGCGCTGGCGCTGACCATCACGGTGCCGGTGGGCGTGCCGCTGCCCGGTGCGCTGACGGCGAGGGCGATCGACACCTGGGTGGGCGCGTCCTCCACCGGCGGGTTCGGGGCGAAGCCATTGAAACTGAGCTCGGTGTCGGCCTTGATCGTCTGGTGCACTTCGTTGTCGCAGCTGCCGCTGAAGGCCGGGGTGGCGACGAAGCAGGCGGTCAGCAGGTGGTCGCCGGCGAAGTTGCTGCTCATCTGGCACGAGCCGCTGCCGTTCTCCAGAGTGATCTGGCAGTTGCCGCTGCCGGCACCCGCGCCGTCGTTGACGTTGACCGTGCCTGCCGGGATGCCGCCCTGGCTGGTGACGGTGACGCTGACGGTGTACGGCTGGCCCGGAACGGTCGGTTCGGGCGTGTCGGCGGTGATCGTGGTCAGCGTGGCCGCCGCCTGGACCGGGCTGACCGTGTGCGCCTCGGTGTCGTTGCTCGGGTTGTAGCTGGCATTGCCGTTGTAGTTGGCGACCAGGGTCTTCTGGCCGGCGCTGGCCGAGGTGAGCTGGCAGTTGCCGCCACCCTGGCTCAGGGTGACCTGGCAGGCACCGCCGGTGCCATCGGTAACCGTCACGGTGCCACCGACGATGCCCGAGGTGGCGGTCACCGTGACGGCGACGGTGTAGGCGCTGCCGGCGGGCGACGGATCGGGCTGGTCGCTGGTGATCGTGGTGACGGTCGCGATCGGCGCCACCTGGTGCGCCTCGGTATCGCTGCTCGGCGCGAAGTTCGCATCGCCGGCGTAGTTGGCGCTGAGCGTTTTCGCGCCGCCGCTGGTGGACACCAGCTGGCACAAGGCCACGCCGTTGCTGAGGTTGGCGTTGCAGCTGGCGCCGCTGCCATCGCCGATGGTCACGGCACCAGTCGGAGTGCCCGCGTTGCTGGTCACGCTGACCTGCACCAGGTAGGGCTCGCCGACGCTGGACGGATCCGGCGCATCGCTGGTGATCGTGGTGGTGGTCGCGCCCAGCGCCACCGTGTGACTCTCGGTGTCGCTGCTGGCCGCAAAGGCCTGGCTGGCAGGGGTGTAGCTGGCCGTCAGGGTCTTGTTGCCCACGGCGGCGGAGGCGAGCTGGCAACTGCCGCTGCCGCCGGCCAGGGTGATGTTGCAGCTGGCGCCCGCGCCATCGTTGACCGCCACCGTGCCGCTGGGCGTGCCGGCACCCGGGAGCGTGCTGACGCTGACATTGACGGTGTAGGCCTGGCCCGGCAGCGAGGGATCCGGGGCATCGCTGGTGATGGTCGTGGTAGTGACCGCGGCTGTCACCGTGTGCGCCTCGGTGTCGCTGCTCGCGGCAAAGTTCACCGCGCCGGCGTAGCTCGCGCTCAGGGTCTTGTTGCCCACGGACACCGAGGTCAGCTGGCAACTGCCGTCGCCATTGCTCAGCGACGCGATCTGGCAGGTCTGGCCGGTGCCGTCGCTGACGCTGACCTGGCCGCCCGGAATCGCCAGGTTGCCCGCCGGGGTGCGCACCTGCACCGACACGGTGTAGGGCTGGCCCACCTGCGAGGGATCCGGGCTGTCGCTGACGATGGTGGTGATGGTGCTCGCCTGGACCACGCTATGGGCTTCGGTGTCGCTGCTCGGCGCGTGGACGACGGATCCGGAATAGCTCGCGGTCAGGGTCTTGTTGCCGAGGCTGGTGGAGAGCAGCTGGCAGGAGGCGATGCCGCTGATGATGCTGTTGTCGCTGCACTGGTTGCCGTTGCCGTCGTCGACGGTCACGCTACCGCTGGGACTGCCGGACGCGGCAGTCACCACCGCGACGACCGTGTACGGCTGGCCGAGCTGCGAAGGATCGGGCGTGTCGTTCGTAATCGTGGTGGTGGTGGCGACTGGCTCGACGAAGCACGGTCCCGGCTCGCTGCTGTCACCGGTGGCCACGCTGGTGGCCTGCGCGACCAGAATTCCCGGCGCGCCGGCGCCGCTGACTGCGAAGTCGCCGACGAAATCGCCCTGGGCGTTGGTGCTGCCGGTGACGGTGCCGACGCGGTTGAACATGTCGCCGCCGCGGTTGCCGCCCGGGCAGCTCGGCGCACGGTAGATGTCGATGCGGAAGGTCGTGTTCGGGGTACTGTCGAGTGCGTATCCCACCTGGCGCGAGCCATCGGCGTTGGGTAAGGAGGCGGTTACCGCAGGGTGGTTCTGGCCGCGATTGGCGCCGCCGTCGGGATCGTTGGTGTCGTTGGTCGACGGACCCAGCGGCCCGATGTCCACGCCCAGGCCGAGGCCGCTGATGCCGTTGCCGAAGATCTGGTTGGGGCGCACGGTGATGCCGTTGCCGGCCGACGGGGTGATCCACACACCGGCATCGTCCGAATTGCTGATGATGTTGGACGCGGTGAGACCCAGCAGGCTGCCGACAGCATGGTTGCCGGTGCCGTCTGCGAACTGGATGCCGACCTGGTTGCGCAGTGCCGCACTGGGGATTCCGAACGCGCTGGTGCCGATGCGGTTGCCAGCGATGCGGTAGCCGGTCGCGGTCTCGCCCTGAATTGCGATCGCGGCAGCGGTGGACACCGATGCGATCACGTTGTCGAGGATTTCGATGTTGGGGCTGTTGCTGGCGAAGATGCCGTTGAGGCCGATCGGCGATGAGGTGATGCCGCTGGCCGTGAGCCCGATGTAGTTGTTCTGGATGCGGTGGCCGCCGCTGGTGGCATCGTTCAGCACGATCGCGCTCGAGTCCATCGCGCCGAAGCTGTTGCGGTGCTCGGGGTCGGCGCCGCCGACCAGCACGTTCTGCGCCTCGTTGCGGATCTGCACGCCGAAGAACAGCGTGCCGAGCGGGCCGATCGCTCCCGGGCCGGTGCCGGCGAAGGCGTTGCCCTGGATCACGTGGTCGCTGCCCCCGCGCAGGCGGATCGCCACGGTGAAGTTGCCGTTGAACCCGGTGCTGCCGGCGAAGGCGATGCCCTTGACCGTCAGGCTGGTGCCGGCCGCCGCACCCTGCGGCACCTGCAGCGCCTGCGGCAGCACCGCGGACTGCGAGGCGAGGACGATGCACAGCACGGCATCGCTGCCGGTGTCCAGGGTGTTCGCGGCGGTCTCCGGCTCGCTGTAACCGTCAATCTCCAGGCTGTCCGTGATGTCCGGCAGCACGCTTTGCAGCACGATCAGATGCGGCGTGCTGGTGCAACTGCCGGGGATGTTGAACTCGATCTTCTGCAAGCCGGGCGATGCGTTTGCGGCCGTGATCTGCGCGCGCAGCGAGCCCGCGCCGCTGTCATTGGTGTTGGTCACCGTCAGCACGCTGGCATTGTTGATCGAGGACTCATAGGCGCCGAGGTCGTACTGGTTGCCGATCAGGCGCGCACCCGCGGGCCCGTCCAGGTCCTGCGACGGAATGCTCGCGTTGAGTCCCAGGGTCTGAGCCTGGGTTGGCGTCATGCCGGCGTTGATCGCGGCCGAGACCGGGGCGGTTTCCTTCAGCCGGAAATTGCCGCCCGCAAAATCGATGAAGCCCGGGTCCGACGAGATGACGTTGCCGGAAAGCAGCGACGGCGCCAGCCCCGACAGCGTGCTGTAGAGGTTGTGGCGCAGGGCAATCTGCTGGCTGCCGCTGCCGGTGGGGACCGTGATGTCGCCGCCACAGCCGACGCTCTGCACGATGTTGTGGTGCAGGGTGACCCCGCTGCGCTGGGTAAAGACATACAACGCTTCGCCCGCGCTACTGCTGCAGAACACCCGCGCGACCGTGTTGAAGGCAATGGTCGGGGCACTTTCGTTGTTGACGTAGGAGATGCCCACCCCGGTGCCGGCGCCCGGGTTGAGGTTGGCGAACAGGTTGTTGCTCACCGTCAGGGTGGCGGCGTCCTTGCCGCGGATGGAGACGTCGGTGCCATTGCGCAGCTCGTTGTAGCGGATGCGGATCAGCTGGGTATCCGGGCAATCCAGGTTGCAGTTCGCGTCGTCGACCACGAAGTCGTTGAAATTGGTGAAACGGATGCCCTCGATGACATAGTGCGTGTTGTTGCCGAAGAAGCGGAAATCGCCGTCGGCGGCGCCATTCTCGGCGTTCAGCACGGTCGCCGACGCATTGATCGTGCGTGCCGAGCAGTCGCTGTTCCAGCCGCCGGTGAGCGAGAAGTTCTTCGAGTCCTTGTCGCCGGCGGGATCGAACTCCAGGCCAGCCGGCACGTTGTAGGTGCCAGGACGCAGGCGCAGTTCGTGCTGGGTGCCTTCGTTGGCCGCATTGGCGGCGCTCATCGATGCATTCAGGCCCGAAACGGTGCTGATGCAATACATCGTCGCGTGCGCGGCGTCGGCGCATGCCAGACCACCGACGATCAGCGCCAGCGTGGTCGTTCGACTGAGATTCACGGTGTTTCCCCGGTGACTGTGGAGTGCACCGGGAGAAACGCCAGCCTGGATTGGAGCGCACGCAGCCGGGACGCCGCGTGCCGCCCGCAAGACTCAGATGGTGAGTTCGATCAGCTGGTAGAGGCCGCCGAACGAGGTGCGACGCTCGATCCGGCTGGGCTTGAATCCTGCGGGCAGCCAGTCGTCGATCGGCTGGCGCCACAGGTCCATTGCATACGGTTCGAGGGTGCGCAGGATGCCCTGCATCGGCCAGTACAGCGGCGACAGGCTGCTCGGCCGGTGGTAGTCGACGATCACCAGCTTGCCGCCGGGCTTGAGCACGCGCAGGGCTTCGGCCAGGGTCTTGCGCCGGACGTCCTCGGGTTGCTCGTGCAGCAGGAAGAACAGCAGCGCGCGGTCATAGGTCTCGCTGGCCATCGGCAGCGCCGAGCTGTCGCCCTGGTGCAGCGCGATGCGCGGATCGACCGGCAGCTTGCGCGCCAGGTTCTGAAGTTGCACCGGCAGGATGTCGACCACATCCAGCTTGCCCTCCGGTGCCAGGCGCTCGCGCAGGCGGGCACTCAGGTTGCCGTAGACGCAGGCGATCTGCAGCGTGCGGCCATCGAGCTGCTGGCCCAGCGCATCCAGCGCTTCGTCGCGCAGCCGCGCGAAATTGCCCCACAGGATCAGGTTGACCAGCCACTGGCGCTCGAAAACGTACACCGCCTTCGGGTGTACATATGCCCACCAGTACGTCTGCTGGAGGTATGCGGGCACCTCAGCGACTACGCTCGATGACACCGGCTTGATTTCCATCCTTGCTCCCTGTCACCCATGCACGCCTTCAGGGAGTATCTGCGATCAGCCGGCGGCTGCAGTCTGATCCAGCGCAAACGCCGGCGATTCACTCGCGACAGCTGCGCGCGGAATGGCCGGCGATGAAGGCCTCGATGCCGTCCTGGCCATCGGGACGCCCGCGTGGTCGCCGCCGCGGGCGCCACGCAGCCATTCGTGATCGCTACTGGCAGTGGAGGGACGAGGTCCAGGCAGCTTGTCACGGATCAGCATTTCGTCGCCGCCGCGGCTATCGCCGGATTTGCCGGGTCGAGGCAAGCCGGCAGCGCCGCTAACCCGGAGCGCGCCCGAGCATGGCCAGCAGGGGGGCGTCATGGGCAGCCAGGAAAGTTTCGCCGCGCTCAAGAATGAAGTAACGAAACGCTTCTGCTGCCGGCGACAGCACCTTCGCGAGCAGGTGTACCAGATTCCACGTTCGCACTACCGGCGTGCCTTCGATATCGAGTAACACCAGAGCGCCTGCGCGCAGTTCCAGGCCGACCGTATGCAGGGACAGGAAGGCCGGCCCCATGCCGGCGATCACGGCCTGCTTGATGGTCTCGTTGCTTGGCATCTCCATGGCGGTGCGCGGCTCGAAGTGCTGCTCGCGCAGGTAGCTGTCGAGCACTGCGCGCGTTCCGGAGCCGCGTTCGCGCACGATCAGCGGGAATGGCGCGAGTGCAGTGACCGGAAGGTGGCCGGAGCCCGCCAGAGGGTGGCCGGGTGGTGCGACGAATACCTGAGGGTGCGCAGCGAACGGTTCCGCGCGGGTAGCCAGTTCCTTGGGAGGGCGGCCCATCACCGCGAGATCCACTTCGCCCGCCTGCAACAGCGCCACCAGTTGCTCGCGGTTCTGGCATACCGCCAGTTTCACTTCCACGCCGGGATGCTCCTCGCGGAACCGCGCCAGGAGCTGCGGGACGAAGTACTTGGCCGTGCTCACCAAGCCTACCGACAGGGTGCCACCCTCGACCCGCTTGAAGCGGGCCATTGCGTCGCCGGCGTCCTTCAGGGTGGCGAGCATCCGTCGCGCGTACACCAGGAAGTATTCCCCAGCGGGGGTCAACGTGATCTTGCGTCCCTCGCGCGCGAACAGCGAAAGCCCAACGTGCGCCTCAAGTTCCTTGACCTGCATGGTCACGGCGGGCGGCGTCAGGTGCAGTGACTCGGCCGCCCGCGCAAAGGACAGGTTTCGCGCCACTTCGACAAACACGCGAAGCTGACGAAAGGTCAGATTCTTCATTCAGTAAATCCTGAATTGAACGCCAACAAAATATGAGTATCAATTTATCAGAAATCGCTCATACAGTGTTCCACGCCTAGTCGCCAGGGAGCACGCCAGTGGACCAGCCCGCCGAGACCCCGCTCGCCACCGCGGACACGCGGATGACCGACGCCCGCCAGCGCTACAGCGCCGGCGTGCTCAAGTACCGTCAGATGGGCTACTGGGAGCCGGACTATCAGCCGAAGGAGAGCGACGTGCTGTGCCTGTTCCGCATCACGCCGCAGGAAGGCGTCGATCCGGTCGAGGCCGCGGCTGCGGTCGCCGGCGAGTCTTCGACTGCGACCTGGACCGTGGTGTGGACCGACCGACTGACCGCCTGCGACAGCTACCGCGCCAAGGCCTATCGCGTCGAACCGGTGCCGAACAACCCCGGGCAGTACTTCGCCTGGGTGGCCTACGACCTGATCCTGTTCGAAGAGGGTTCGATCGCGAACATGACCGCGAGCCTGATCGGCAACGTGTTCAGCTTCAAGCCGCTGAAGGCGGCGCGGCTGGAGGACATCCGCATCCCGGTCGCCTATGTGAAGACTTTCCAGGGGCCGCCGACCGGCCTGGTGGTCGAGCGCGAGCGCCTGGACAAGTTCGGTCGCCCGCTGCTCGGCGCCACCACCAAGCCCAAGCTCGGCCTGTCCGGGCGCAACTACGGCCGCGTGATCTACGAGGGGCTGAAAGGCGGCCTCGATTTCATGAAGGACGACGAGAACATCAACTCGCAGCCCTTCATGCACTGGCGCGACCGCTTCCTGTGGGTGATGGAAGGCGTCAACCGCGCGTCCGCGGCAACCGGCGAGGTCAAGGGCAGCTACCTCAACGTCACCGGCGCAACCATGGAAGACATCTACGAACGCGCCGAACTGGCGAAAGAGCTCGGCAGCCTGGTCGTGATGGTGGACCTGATCGTCGGTTGGCCGGCGATCCAGAGTCTGGCGAAGTGGTGCCGGCGCAAGGACATGATCCTGCACATGCACCGCGCCGGGCACGGCACCTACACGCGCCAGAAGAGCCACGGCGTCAGCTTCCGCGTGATCGCCAAGTGGCTGCGGCTGGCCGGTGTCGACCACCTGCACGCAGGCACCGCGGTCGGCAAGCTGGAGGGCGACCCGCTGACCGTGCAGGGCTATTACAACGTCTGCCGCGATGCGCGCACCGCCATCGACTTGCCGCGCGGGCTGTACTTCGAGCAGGACTGGGCCGATTTGCGCAAGGTCATGCCGGTGGCCTCGGGCGGCATCCACGCCGGCCAGATGCACCAGCTGATCGACTACCTCGGCGACGACGTCGTGCTGCAGTTCGGCGGCGGCACCATCGGCCACCCGGACGGGATCCAGGCTGGTGCGGTGGCCAATCGCGTGGCCCTCGAAGCGATGGTCAAGGCGCGCAACGAAGGCCGCGACATCGCTGCCGAAGGCCCGGAGGTCCTGCGTCGCGCCGCGCAGTTCTGCACGCCGCTGAAGCGGGCGCTCGAGGTCTGGAAGGACGTCAGCTTCAACTATGCCTCGACCGACAGCAGCGACTACGCGACTACCCCAACCGCCGCCTGAAACCGCCCGGAGCCACGCGCCATGATGAACAATCCCACCGGCCGCCTGACCCAGGGGCAGTTCAGCTTCCTGCCAGACCTCAGCGACGAGGAGATCCGCCTGCAGGTGGCCTACGGGCTGCGCCGCGGTTACGCCTGGAGCGTCGAGTACAGCGACGACCCGCACCCGCGCAACACCTACTGGGAGATGTACGGCATGCCCATGTTCGACCTGCGCGACGCCGCCGGCGTGCTGGCCGAACTTGCGGAATGCCGCAAGGCCTTCCCGCGCCACTACATCCGCCTGATGGCCTTCGACTCGACGCGCGGCGTGGAGTCGATCGCGATGAGCTTCATCGTGCAGCGGCCATTGTCCGAGCCCGGCTTTGCCTTGGAGCGCCAGGAGGTGGATGGCCGCCGGCAGCGCTACAGCCTGCGTGGCTACGCGGCGCAACGTCCCGACGGCGAGCGCTACGGCGACTGAACGATGAGCGCGCCCGCCTATCACATCCCCGGACGCAGCCAGGCGCGCGCGGATGCCTCGCCCGGCGTGTCGGCGCCGGCTGCGGCGCCCCCGCGGACCATCGCCGAGGTGCTCGCGGCGACCCAGGTCGAGGCGGTGCTGGACGAGCTCGACCGCGAGCTGATCGGCCTGGCGCCGGTGAAGCAGCGCATCCGCGAGATCGCCGCCCTGCTGGTGGTCGACCGGATGCGCGCCGCGCACGGCCTGCAGGCGCAGCCGCCCTCGCTGCACATGTGCTTCACCGGCAATCCCGGGACCGGCAAGACCACCGTCGCGTTGCGCATGGCGACCATCCTGCACCGGCTCGGCTATGTGCGCAGCGGCCACCTGGTGGCGGTCGGACGCGACGATCTGGTCGGCCAGTACATCGGCCACTCGGCGCCCAAGACGCGCGAGGTGTTGAAGCGGGCGATGGGCGGGGTGCTGTTCATCGACGAGGCCTATACCCTGTACCGGCCGGAGAACGAGCGCGACTACGGCCTCGAGGCGATCGAGGTGCTGCTCCAGGTGATGGAGAACCAGCGCGAGGACCTGGTCGTGGTCCTCGCCGGCTACCAGCAGCGGATGGATGTGTTCTTCCAGTCCAACCCCGGCCTGTCCTCGCGGATCGCGCACCATCTCGCCTTCCCCGACTACGCCGAACCCGAGTTGCTGCAGATCGGCGAACGCATGCTCGCGGCGCAGAACTACCGCTTCGACGCCGGCGCCCGGCGCGCCTTCGAGGAATACCTCGCGCTGCGCGTCACCCAGCCGCATTTCGCCAACGCGCGCAGTGTCCGCAATGCGCTCGACCGCGCGCGCCTGCGCCAGGCGGGCCGCCTGTACGCCGACCGCGAGCGCGCGCTGACGCGCGAGGACCTGTGCACCCTGGCCGAGCCCGACATCCGCGCCAGCCGGGTGTTCGCGCCCGCCCCGACCCCCTGATCCCGCGAGGACGCCATGCACCTGGGACGCACCACCCTTTCCAAGTTCCTGATCCAGCAACTGAAGGACATTGACGGCGCGAGCTACCTCGGCGCGCTGCTGGTGGACGTGGCCGCGGCGGTCAAGGCGATTTCGGCGATGACTGCCAAGGGCGCGCTGGGCGGCTACCTCGGCGCGCTGGACGCCGTCAACGTGCAGGGCGAGACCCAGAAGAAGCTCGATGTGCTGGCAAACGACGCGATGTTGCGTGCCTGCGAATGGGGCGGACTGGTGGCCGGCATGGCCTCCGAAGAACTCGATGAGCCCTACGCGATCCCACCCGATTACGCCCGCGGCGCCTACCTGCTGGTCTTCGATCCGCTCGACGGCTCGTCGAATACCGATGTCAATGTCTCGGTCGGCACGATCTTCTCGGTACTGCGGCATGGTCGCAGCGAGGCACCGGCGCTGGCGGACTACCTGCAGCCGGGAGCGCGGCAGGTTGCCGCCGGTTACGCCATCTATGGCCCGGCGACGATGCTCGTGCTGACGGTCGGCAAGGGGACCCACGGGTTCACGCTGGACCGCGAGATCGGCAACTTCATCCTGACCCATCCCAACCTCACCGTGGGTGCCGACACCAGCGAGTTCGCGATCAACACCAGCAACGCGCGCTTCTGGGAGGCGCCGGTGCACCGTTACGTGACCGAGTGCCAGGCGGGCAGGAGCGGCGACCGCGGGCGCGACTTCAACATGCGCTGGATCGCGTCGATGGTGGCCGAGGTGCATCGCATCCTGATGCGCGGAGGGGTGTTCATGTATCCGCGCGACACCCGGGATCCGGGCAAGCCCGGGCGGCTGCGGCTGCTGTACGAGGCCAATCCGATCGGCTTCCTGATCGAGCAGGCCGGCGGCCGTGCCAGCACCGGGCGCCAGCCCATCCTCGACCTGCCGCCGGCCGAACTGCACCAGCGCGTGCCGGTGATCCTGGGCTCGCGCAACGAGGTCGAGCGCATCGAGCGCTACCACGCCGAGTTCGATGCCGGCACCGACCGCCCATTCGTCTCGCCGCTGTTCAACGAGCGTTCGCTGTTCCGGCCGGAAGCGCGCGCATGAATTGCACCCGCCCTTTCCGCATCGCCAGGAGCAGGCCATGAGCCAGGCGCACCCGATCATCGCGGTCACCGGGTCTTCCGGAGCCGGTACTACCACGGTGATGAAGAGCTTCGCCCACATCTTCCGCCGCGAGGGCATCCACGCACAGGTGATCGAGGGCGATTCCTTCCATCGCTATGACCGCGCCGAGATGCGCGAGCGGGTGCGCCGCGCCGACTCCGGCCAGGGGCCGCCGATCAGCCACTTCGGGCCGGAGTCCAATCTGCTCGGCGAACTGGCCACCAACTTCGCCGAATACGGGCGCAGCGGGGGTGGCCGGGTGCGCCGCTACATCCACGACGCCCGCGAGGCCGCCGAGCTCGGCGGCGAGCCCGGCAGCTTTACGCCGTGGGAGACGATCGCAACCGGCAGCGATCTGCTGTTCTACGAGGGACTGCACGGCGGCTACGTCGGCGAGGAAGGCGATGTCGCCGCGCAGGTGGACTTGCTGGTCGGTGTGGTGCCGATCATCAACCTCGAGTGGATCCAGAAGCTGCACCGCGACCAGCACCTGCGCGGCTACAGCCAGGAGGCGGTGGTGGAAACCATCCTGCGGCGCATGCCGGACTACGTCAAACACATCTGCCCGCAGTTCAGCCGCACGCACGTCAACTTCCAGCGCGTGCCGACGGTGGACACCAGCAATCCCTTCATTGCCAAGGACATTCCCAGCGCGGACGAGTCGATGGTGGTGATCCGCTTCGCCAACCCGCGCGGCATCGATTTCCCCTACTTGCTGTCGATGCTGCATGGCGCCTGGATGAGCCGTCCGAACAACATCGTCGTGCCGGGCGGCAAGATGGGCCTGGCGATGCAGCTGATCTTCACCCCGATGATCCTGCGCCTGATGGACCTGAAGCGGCGCGCCGGCTGAGGAGAGCACCATGCAACTGGCCGCAATCAGTTTTGACCTCGACGGGACGCTGGCCGACACCGCCCCGGAAATTGCCGAGGCGGTCAATCGCCTGTTGCTGGAATTCCGCCGCGAGCCGTTGTCTCTGCCGACCATCGCACGAATGGTTGGGGCGGGCATGGAGCCCTTGCTCGCGCGGGTGCTCGATCACCTCGAACGGCATTCACCGGAAGGGACGTTGCGGGTGCCCTTCGCCCGGCTGATGCAGCGGTTGCGAGTGCATTACGACGCCACGGCCGGCCGCCGGGCGAGCGCATTTCCCGGCGCGGCGGGTGCCCTTGCGGGCTTGCGCGAAGCGGGTTTTCGGCTGGCCTGCGTGACCAACAAGGACAGCCGTTACGCAAGCCGCGTGCTCGCGGTGAACGGTCTCGACGCCTACATCGATCTGCTCGTGGGTGGTGATTCCCTGCCGGTGCGCAAGCCGGACGCTCGTACCTTGCAGCATGTGCTGGATCGATTCGACCTGGTCCCCGCCCAACTCGCGCATGTCGGCGATTCGGTCACCGATGTCGAGTGCGCGCGCAACGCGGGTGTCACGGCATGGGCGTTGCCTTATGGCTACAACGCGGGCCTGCCGATCCGTCTTGCCAAGCCGGACCGCATTTTCGATTCGTTGGCGGCGTTGGGTGCGCATGTACTCGCCCAGCGCTTCGCCCTGACCGACTGATTTCCGACCGGAGACCCGACACGATGGCCCTGATCTCACTGCGCCAATTGCTGGAACACGCCGCCGAACACGACTACGGCGTGCCAGCCTTCAACGTCAACAATCTGGAGCAGATCCAGGCGATCATGCTGGCCGCGGCCGACTGCGGCGCTCCGGTCATCCTCCAGGCCTCGGCCGGCGCCCGCAAATACGCGGGCGAGCCCTTCCTGCGGCACATGGTGCTGGCGGCAGTCGAATCCTGGCCCGATATTCCCGTGGTGTTGCATCAGGACCACGGCGCCACGCCTGCGGTTTGCCAGCAATCCATCCGGTCGGGCTTCACCAGCGTGATGATGGACGGTTCGTTGCGCGAGGACGCGAAGACCCCGTCGAGCTACGAGTACAACGTCGAAGTCACGCGCAAGGTGTGCGAGTTCGCGCACGCCGTGGGCGTCTCGGTCGAAGGAGAGCTGGGGTGTCTGGGCTCGCTCGAAACCGGCGAGGCGGGCGACGAAGACGGTGTCGGGGCGTCGGGCAAGCTCAGTCATGCGCAGCTGCTGACCGATCCGGCGCAGGCGCGAGAATTCGTGACCGCCACCGGCGTCGATGCGCTGGCGATCGCGATCGGCACCAGTCACGGCGCCTACAAGTTCACCCGCCAGCCCACCGGAGAGACGCTGGCGATCGAGCGCATCGCGGCGATCCACGCGGCCGTGCCGCAAACGCATCTGGTGATGCATGGTTCGTCCAGCGTTCCGCAGGAATGGCTGGCGATCATCCGCGAACATGGCGGCGCGATCCGCGAAACCTATGGTGTGCCGATCGAGGAAATCGTGCGCGGGATCCGGAGCGGCGTGCGCAAGGTCAACATCGATACCGACATCCGGCTGGCGATGTCGGGGGCGATGCGTCGCAGCCTGGCGCAGCATCCGGAGGAGTTCGATCCGCGCAAGGCGCTGATTGCCGCCCGCGATGCGGCCCGCGATATCTGCAAGGCGCGCTTCGACGCCTTCGGCTGTGCCGGCAAGGCGGCGCTGATCAAGCCGGTGCCGTTGGAGCGTATGGTGATGCGCTACCACTGAATCTGGAGCATCGCAAATGGCTGAAACCGCTCCGCCGGCCAATCCCGGCTGGCTCGCACCGGCGTTCACCTTGCGCGGTACCGACGGGCAATGGCATGCACTGGGCAGCCTCGCTGGCACGCGTGGAACCGTGATTGCGTTCATCTGCAATCACTGTCCCTATGTGCAGGCCGTCCTGCCGCGGCTGCTGCGCGACGCGCGCGATCTCGCTCCGCGCGGCGTCAACGTGGTGGCGGTCAATCCCAACGACGGCGAGGCCTATCCCGCAGACAACTACCAGGCAATGGTCGAGGCGGCGCGGGACTGGCCATTCCCTTACCTGCACGACGCCACGCAGGCCGTGGCGCGGGCCTTCGGCGCGGTCTGCACACCGGATTTCTTCGGCCTCGATGCCGACTTGCGCCTGCGCTACCGCGGACGGCTGGACGCTTCGCTCAAGACCGCAGCCGACAGCGGCGCGCCCCGCGAGTTGTATCTGGCGATGTGCCAGATAGCGCAATCCGGCGTGGGACCCGTGGCACAGATGCCTGCGATCGGATGTTCGATCAAATGGCGCGCAAGCTGATCTGTCGTGTGGACAGCGGCGCCATACGCCTGGTCCGCCCCGACCGGCGTCACGGATTCGCCAGCTCGAAGCGTTCAACCGTCAGCGCCGGATAGCGCTGGCGCAGGCTGGCCAGCCAGTCGGCATCGGCCACCGTGCCCGCGGGTGCGCGCGGGGAGAGGCCGCCGACCCCGCGGGTGGGATCGTTGGCGGCGTACAGGCTGCCATCGTTGGCCTGCAGCATCGTCGGCTGGTCGAGCGCGAGTCGCTTGAGGTCCGCGAGCGGCTCGTCGGCGATCAGCACGTAGAAGCGCTCGCGGCCGCCGCGGCTGGTGATGCGCCAGTCGATCGGCTCGCCGGCGGCGGTGCCGGGCAGGCGCACGCGGCCGGCCGGCAGCGGATTGGCAAGGTCCGACTCGGCCAGCGGGAACAGCTGGAAGCGCTCGCCGCGGGTGTCCTCGTTGATCACATAGACATGTCGGCTGCGATCCAGCGTCAGCTCCAGCGACAAGGCATCGCCGAGGCGGACCTCGCCGCCGGGCCGCAGCACCTCGTCCTGCTGGCCGGTGGCGCGCAGCCACACGGCCTGGGCCGCGGCGGCGGGCTGCTCGCGGGGCAGCACGAACCAGGTGCCGGCCGCGACCACCACGGCTGCCGCGGCTGCCCAGGCCCAGCGGGACGCCGGGCGCAGGCCCTGGGCTTCTCGGCATCGCCTCGGCCAGGGCCGAGGCGAAGGCGCCCAGCGAGGCGTGACGCCGGGTGGCGTCCACCGCGAGTGCGCGTTCGATCGCCGCGATCAAGGGACGCGGCAGGTCCGGACGCACATCGAGCAGGCGCAGGCGGGCGTTCGCGTGGTGTTTGTTTTCCAGCTCCGCCGTGGTCTCGGCCTCGAAGGGGAAGCGCCGCGTGGCCAGGCGGAACAGCAGCACGCCCAGGCTGTACTGGTCCGAGGCCGCGCTCGGCGCCTGCTGGCGCAGGCGCTCGGGTGCCATGTACAGCGGTGTGCCGCTGGTGCCATAGGCGTCGTGGGCGTACTGGCTGGAGCCGAAATCGGCGACCACCCAGCGACCGTCGGCATGCCGCAGCACATTGCTGGGCTTGAGGTCGCCGTGCAGGATGTTGCCGCGATGCAGCGCGCACAGCGCCGCGCACAGCTCACTGCCGACCGCGATCAGTTCATGCGCGCCGAGCGTGCCCTGGCGCGCAAGCCATTCCTCCATGCTCTCACCCGGCATCAGCTCGCAGGCGAAGCCGACCTGGCCCGAGTCCTCGACCGCGCCATAGACCTTGAGCACATTCGGATGGTCGATGCGCGCCATCAGCTGGCCTTCGCGCAGCAGTTCGGCGCGCGTCAGCGTGGGATGGCCGAGGACCTTGAGCGCGACTTCCCGGTCGAGTTGCGCATCGCGCGCCCGGTATACCGCGCCATAGGCACCGCGACCGAGCAGGTCGACGATGGTCAGCGCACCGAACTGCGTACCCGGCGGCAGGGTGTCGCTTTGTGGTGGCACCGGATCGGTGGCGCAGATGCCAAAGCCGCCGGCCAGCGCGGCGAGCTGCTTCAGGCCCGGGATCAACCCCGGATCCAGCTCGGCCTCGACCTCCGCCCAGTCGACGGCATGCCCATCGGCGATGCGCTCGGTCCACTTGAGCAGCGGGTCCTCGGCGGCGAGGCGGTCAGTGCGGTCGTCGAGGGACACAAGCGGGGAAGATGAAGCGGGGCAGGGGGCAGGGGAAGAGCCGCCTTGCGCGAGATCGACCACGCTCGCCTGGTCCCTTGCCCCCTGCCCCGCTTCTCCTGCCCCGCTCTTCATGACTCACTCCGGCTTGAACGCCGCCATCTCGCGCGCCAGATCGGCCAGCGCGCGCGCCACGCGCATGCGCGCCGCATTCGGACTCGGGCTGCCGGTGACCGCGGCGATCTCCTCATGCGGCATGCCCAGTTCCACCCGCATCACCACCAGCTCCCGCGCCTCGGGCTGCATCCGCGCCAGCGCAGACTCGTAGGCCTTCAATGTCTCGAAGGTGATGCTGCTCGCCAGCGGCGAGGCCTCGGGTTCCTCCAGGCGCTCGTCGAGTTCCGCCATCAGCGGCCGGCGGCCGACGCGACGCATCTCGTCGCGCAGCAGATTGGTCATGATGTGCCTCAGATAACCGAAGAAAGCCCCCGGTCCCTGCACATCAAACGCCGGCAGGTTCTGGAACGCACGCAACAGGGTGACCTGGACCAGATCGGCGGTTTCGGACAGATCGCGCGCGGTGTGCGGCAGGCGCCCATGGGCCCAGCGCGACAACAGCGGGAGATAGCGCTGGATCAAGCGGTTGCGCGCCGCGTCGTCGCCGCTGCGACTGCGGTCGACCAGGTCGATGGTGGTTTCCAGGCTGGGTTCGACGGGCATGCGGCGCTCCGGCAGGCAGGTTTACGGGCAACGACCGATGGTAACCCGGAGGGTCAACGCGCCGTCGCGGGAACCCCGGACATTGCGCAATGTCTACCGCCAGTCCATCGTCACGGTTGGTTACCGGGGAGTCTCGCATGCACCTGCTCCGATCGCTGCTGTTCTGCGCAGCTTCACTGCTGGCGGGCGCGGCCCGCCCCGCCGATGAAGTGCCCGATCCGCTCGCTGAACTGACCGAGCGCGCGCAAGCGCATCGCGTACTGCTGGTCGGCGAGCTGCATGGCAGCTGGGAAGTCCCGGGGATCGTCGCCGGGCTCGCCACCAACCTCCTTGCCGACGAGCGGCCGCTGCTCGTCGGCCTGGAGATCTGGCGCAGCGAACAGGCGGCGCTCGACCGCTATCTCGCCAGCGCCGGCACCGGGGAAGATCGCGAGAGGCTGCTGGCCGGACCCTTCTGGGCCACCCGCGACGGGCGCAGCAGCGAGGCGGTGGTCGCGCTGATCGAGCGTCTGCGCGCGCTGGCGCTGAAAGCACCGTTGGCGGTGGTCGCCTTCGACATCGAGGCGGAATCCGACATCACCGGCGCCGAGCGCGACCGCAGCATGGGCGAGCTGCTGCTGGCGCGCCTCGAATCGATGCCGGATGCGCGCCTGCTGGTGCTGGCCGGCAATTTCCACACGCGCATCCAGTCCGGCGCGCCATGGGACCCGGCGCACGATTTCATGGGCCATTTCCTGCGCGAGCAGGATCCGTATGCAGTCGAGATCATGGGCGTGAAGGGCAGCACCTGGATGTGTCCCGATCCCGAACACTGCCGCGCCTGGCAGATGCCGGAGGCGCCGTTCGAACCGGGCTTGACCCTCGGCGACACGCTCAACGACCGGCGCCACCATGGCGTCTGGTGGCTGCCACAGATCAGCGCCTCGCCGCCCGCGACGGGAGCCGACGAAGCACTGCTGCAGCCGCTGCCGCTGAAGGGCGACTAGAGGGATTCCTCTCGTCGGCGCATGAGGAAGCGGCGCTCGGCGGCATTGCGCGCCAGCGCCAGCGCGCGGTCATAGGCGACAAGCGCTGCCGGCAGGTCGCCGGTCCGGCGCAGCAACTCGGCCTGCGCGGCCGGCAGCAGGTGGTAGCCGGCGAGTGCGCCGCTGGCCTCGATGCGCGCGATCCAGGCGAGCGCATCGTCCAGCGAGTGCGCCATGCCATGCGCCACGGCAGCGTTCAGTTCCACCACGGCGGATGGCGCCAGTTGCAGCAGCCCGCGATAGAGCAGCGCGATCTGCGGCCAATCGGTTTCTGCCGCGGTGGCCGCCGCGCCGTGCAGCGCGGCGATCGCCGCTTGCAGTGCGTACGGTCCCGGCGCGCCGGGCACAGCGAGCGTGCGGTCGAGCAAACGGGTCGCAGCGGCGATCTCGTCCTGACGCCAGCGGCGGCGGTCCTGCGCCTCCAGCGGGACCAGCGCGCCATCGGCATCGACCCGCGCATCGCGTCGCGCATGCGTCAGCAGCATCAGCGCCAGCAGCGCGCGCGCCTCGCGCTCCTGCGGCAGCGATTCGGCGGCGAGGCGTGCCAACCGGATGGCCTCGGCGCACACATCGGGGCGCTGCAGGGTATCGGCCTCGGTGGCGGTGTAGCCCTCGTTGAACATCAGGTAGAGCACCGCCAGCACCGCATCCAGCCGTTGCGGCAGAAAGGCGCGCGAGGGCACCTCGAAGGCGATGCCGGCCTCACGGATCTTGAGCTTGGCGCGCACGATCCGCTGCGCGGTGGTGGCCTCGTTCTCGACGAAGGCGCGCGCGATCTCGCGCGTGCTGAGCCCGCCGAGGGTGCGCAGGGCGAGCGCGCAACTGGCTTGCGGCGCGAGCGAGGGGTGGCAGCAGGTGAACAACAGACGCAGGCGGTCGTCGGCAATGCCCGAGGCGTCCGGGTCATCGCTGGTGGCGGCCGCGGACTCGACGTCCGCCAGCGCCAGCTCACCGCTGCGCCGCTGGCGGTCGAACACCAGCCGCCGCGCGACGGTGTTCAACCAGGCACCGGGCTGTGCCGGAATTCCGCTCTCCGGCCAGTGCTCGAGCGCGCGCACGCAGGCCTGCTGGAAGGCGTCTTCGGCATCGCCGATATCGCCGGCCAGCCGGATCAGGCTGGCCAGCAGGCGTCCGCCATCCTCACGCCGCCAGCGCGCCAGCGCCGCGGGCGCGTCCACCGTCTCAGGCGCCCATGCCGAGCGGACGCACTTCGACGGCACCGGCCTCCATGCCCGGCATCTTCGCCGCCCAGGCCAGTGCTTCGTCGAGCGTGTCGGTCTCGATCAGGTAGTAGCCGCCGAGTTGTTCCTTGGTCTCGGCGTAGGGCCCATCGACCAGGGTCGAGCGACCGCCGGAAAAGCGCAGCGTCGTCGCGGTAGCCGGCGGCTTCAACTCGGCGCCGCCGCGAATCACGCCGGCGGCCTCGAGCGCCTGGCCATAGGCCGCGTGCGCCTGGTAGATGGCCTGCATCTGCGCCTCGCTCAGCTGCGCCTCGGCGGCGGGATCGCCGTAAATCAGCAGGATGTACTTCATCGTTGACTCCAGTTTCTGGGTGGGACCCGGCATCGGGCGCTACTCTGACGCGCCAGCGCGCAGGATTTCGACAAGCCCAGGAAGATTTTTTTGCGCCCGGCGCGGCTGCTATACCTCCGCTTTGTCTGAGCCATCGCGAGGAACTGACATGCTCGAATCCTGGTTCCAGCTGCGCGCCCATGGCAGCAACCTGCGCACCGAGTGCCTCGCGGGACTCTCGACCTTCCTCGCGATGGCCTACATCCTGTTCGTCAATCCGGACATCCTCTCCGCTGCCGGCATGCCGCGCGATGCGGTGTTCGTGGCGACCTGCCTCGCGGCCGCCTTCGGCTCGATGCTGATGGGTCTGTATGCGAACTACCCGATCGCGATGGCCCCCGGGATGGGGCTGAACGCCTACTTCGCGTTCACCGTGGTCGGCACCCTGGGCTACTCCTGGCAGGCGGCGCTGGGCGCGGTGTTCATCTCCGGCCTGCTGATCGTGGCAGTCAGCCTGTTCCGTGTCCGCGAGTGGATCATCAACGCGATCCCGCGTTCGCAGAAGCTGGCGATCTCGGCCGGCATCGGCCTGTTCCTGGCAATCATCGGGCTCAAGAACGCAGGCCTGATCGCAGCGAGCCCGGCGACCTTCGTGACCCTGGGCAATCTGCACGCGCCGAGCACCTTGCTCGCCATCGCCGGCCTGCTGCTGATCATCGGGCTGGAGGCACGCCGGGTCACCGGCGGCATCGTCATCGGCGTGCTGGTGGTGACCGTGCTCGCGGTGGCCTTCGGACTCAGCCCCTTCAACGGCTTGTTCGCGATGCCGCCGTCGCTGGCGCCGACCTTCCTCGAACTCGACATCGCCGGCGCCTTCAACGCCGGGCTGATTGCGGTGGTGCTGACCTTCTTCCTGGTCGAGTTGTTCGATGCCACCGGCACGCTGATCGGCGTCTCCCATCGCGCCGGACTGCTCGATGCGGAGGGCAATCTGCCACGCCTGAAGCGCGCGCTGCTGGCTGATTCCAGCGCGATCGCCGCGGGCTCGCTGCTCGGCACCTCATCGACCACCGCCTACATCGAGAGCGCCGCCGGCACCGCCGCCGGCGGGCGCACCGGGCTCACCGCGGTGGTCGTCGGCCTGCTGTTCCTCGCGGCCCTGTTCCTCGCGCCGCTGGCGGGCACGGTGCCGGCCTTCGCCACCGCGCCGGCGCTGATCTACGTCGCGGTGCTGATGAGCCGCGCGCTGGCGGACGTGGACTGGGACGATCTGACCGAGGCCGCGCCCGCCTTCCTGTGCGCGATCAGCATGCCGCTGACCTTCTCCATCGCCCACGGGATTGCCTTCGGCTTTGTCAGCTACGCCGCGATCAAGCTGCTCGCTGGGCGTGCGCGCGAAGTGCCGGTGACGGTCTGGGTGCTGGCCGGGGTGTTCGTGGGCAAGTTCGGGTGGCTGGGCTGAGCGCGGCTTCAGGCGTCCAACAAGCCCGCGCGGACACTCAGCGGAACCACCGACCCAGCGTGCGGGCAAGCCAACCGCTCTTCTGGTGCGCCACGGAATGGGTGTGCGCCATCACCGTGGTGGCATAGGCGGCGTCATCGTTCTTGATGTGCCCGACCAGCCAGCGCATCAGCAGCGCGTGCAACTCACCTGAGATGTCCTCGCCGGACTTGTAGCGCAGCTGGTACTCGCCGACACGCTTGACGAAGACATCGTGCACGCGCTTGTGCGGTCCGGCGAACGGGTAGCCGGATTCCACCATCAGCTCTTCCTCGAAGGAGAAGTGCGACAGCGTGTAGTCGATCAGGTTGTTGATCACGTCGCCGACGGCCTGGCGATCGTTCTTCATCCGCGCATCGTACAACTGGTTGATGTATTCGACGATCTGACGATGTTGACCGTCGATGACAGGGATCCCGGTGTTGAGATCGTCGGTCCAGACGAGGTGAGTCATGGCGGCTCCCGACTTAGCGTGAGTTTGGGTTGATCGCGGGGGGATCGGCTTTGCTGATGTGGTCGAAGAGCCAGCGCGACAGCGCGGCGCGCAACTGCTCGGCGGCCATCGTGCCGGCTGCGTACTGGTCTTTCAGGTCCAGCAGCTCGCGCGCGAATTGGTCATGTATCCGCTTGTGCGCATCCCGGAGGTGGTACCCATTCGACTCCATCACCGCTTCCTCGAAGGCGAAGTGGTACATCGTGTAATCGATCGCCGATTCGAGGATGTGGCCGATATCGGCTTGGCTGGTCGCTGCGTTCAGCTCGTTGATGTAACCGAGCAGGCGACGGTGCTGGTCGTCGATTTCCTTGACACCCGTTGCGAACGCCGAAGACCACATCACGATGCTCATCTGCATTTCCCTCCGGTAAACCTGCAACCCAGCTGCGCACGGCTGCACAGTAAGACCCATGCAGGGAGGCGGGAATGACATCCGTCAACCGTCGGGGCAATCCCGTGTAACAGCCGACAAGGACCCCCCCCCCCCCGCCCCCGCGCCCCCCCCGCGCCGCCCGCCCGCCCCCCCCGGCCCCCGGGCCCCCGGCGGCGCCGCCGGCCCCCCCGCCGCCCGCCGGCGCCCGCCGCCCCCCCCCCCCCCGGCCGCCCGCCCGGGCCGGCCGGCCGGCCGGCCCCCCCCCCCCGCCGGGGCCGCCGGCCCGCGGGGGGCCGCCGGGCCCCGGGCGCGCCGGCGCGCGGGCGCCGGGCCCCGCGGCGGGCCGGGCCCCGGCCCCCCCCCCGGGCCGGGGCCCGGCCCCCCCGGCCGCGCCGCGCGGGCGGCGCGGGCGGCGGGGCGGGCCCGCGCGGGCCGGGCGGCGGGGGCGGGGGCCGGCGCCGCCGGGGCGCGCCGGCCGGGCCGGGGCCGGGCCGGGCGCCCGGGGGCCCGGCCGCCGCGGCCGCCGGCCCCGCGGGCGCGCGCCGGCGGGCCGGGGGCCCCGCGCCCGGCCGCGGGCCGCGCGCGGGCCGCGGGGGGGGGGGGGCGCGGGCCGGGGGCCGCCGGGGGCCGGGGGCGCGGCGGCCGCGGGCGGGCGCGGCGGGGGCGGGGGGGGGGGGCCGCCCGGGCGCCAGCGAGCGGTGACATGGCCCCCGCTTCCACGCGAATGCGTGACTTCTGGCAGGGGTCGGCTCGTGCAGGGGGAGGGCGCATGAAGACGTCGTCGGTCGCATGGCTGTGGCTGTGGGCTGCGCTGGTACTGATGGGGGCGCCGCGCCCGTCACCGGCGGTGGTCTACGCGGTGGGGCCCGATCTTTCGGGCACCTTCTACGATCCGGCCCAGAACGGGCACGGCTTCATCGTCGAGCACATCGTCAGCAACGGCACGCCGCTGGTGCTGGTGACCTGGTTCACCTATCTCGACGGCGAGCAGCGCTGGCTGGTCGGCGTGGGCCCGGCAAGCGGCAACAGCGCGCGGGTGGCGCTGTCGATCACCCGCGGGGGCGATTTCCCGCCGCGCTTCAATGCAGCCAGCGTGGTCACGGAGCCCTGGGGCGAGCTGGTCCTGAGCTTCGCCAGCCGCAACAGTGCGACCGCCGCCTGGACCACCAGCTACGCGGGCTTCGCCAACGGCTCGATGAACATCCAGCGCCTGACCCAGCCGGCCGGCAGCTTCGGCGCCGTCAGTGGACGCGTGGCCGACTGCCACGCCGGTTCCTGGTACGACGCCACCCAGAGCGGCCACGGGGTGTTCACCGAGGTGGTCGGCAGCGGCAGCAACCGTACCCTGGTGGCCATCTGGTACGCCTATCTCAACGGCGCGCAGCGCTGGATCACGGCCACCGGGCCGATCAGTGGCGATAGCGCCACCCTGACCGCCAGCATCACCAGCGGCGGCGACTTCCCGCCCGATTTCAACCCGGCGCAGGTGACGCTGCAGTCCTGGGGCACGCTCACTTTCCGCGCGGTCGATGCCAACCACGCCACCTGGAGCTGGAACAGCACGCAGAGCGGCTACGGCAGCGGCAGCCTCAGCCTGACCCGTCTGTCCAGCCTGACCGGAAGCGACTGCGGCCCGCAGACCGATGCCGATGCCGCGCGCTTCCTGACCCAGGCCAGCTTCGGCCCGACGGCGGCGGATGTGGCCAGCGTGCGCGCGCTGGGCTACGGCGGCTGGATCGACCAGCAACTGGCACTCGCCGCCACGCTGCACCGCCCAGCGATGGAAGCCGCAGTGGCAGCGCATGTGCAGGTGCAGCCCTCCGGTGCCAGCTTCTACAAATCATTCCGCCTGGAACGCTGGTTCGACAACGCGGTGCGCGCCAGCGACCAACTACGCCAGCGCGCGGCCTTCGCGCTGTCGGAGATCCTGGTGCTGTCCGATGTCGGCGCGCTGGAGGCCAATCCGGTCGGCGTCGCCGAGTACAACGACATCCTGGTGCGCAACGCATTCGGCAACTACCGCAC
Source organism: Rhodanobacteraceae bacterium (assembly GCA_016713135.1). Classification (NCBI taxonomy): domain Bacteria; kingdom Pseudomonadati; phylum Pseudomonadota; class Gammaproteobacteria; order Lysobacterales; family Rhodanobacteraceae; species Rhodanobacteraceae bacterium. The sequence continues at coordinate 73,318 of JADJPR010000006.1, forward strand.
GCTGCTGGAGCAAGTCAGCCTGTCGCCGATGATGGGCAACTTCCTGACCCATCTGCGTAACCAGAAGACCGACTGGACGCTGGATGCCAGCGGCAATCCGGCGCCGGGGCTGGTGTCGCCGGACGAGAACTACGCCCGTGAGGTCATGCAGCTGTTCTCGATCGGCCTGGTCGAGCGCAACCGCGACTTCTCGCCCATCCTGCAGAACGGCCAGCCCGTGCCGACCTACAACCAGGACGTGATCACGCAGACCGCGCGGGTGCTGACCGGATTCACCTATGGTTGCACCGGCAACGTGACGATCGGCGGGGCGGCGATCAACCGCAACTGCGGCAGTTGCACCGGCCCCTCGTGCAACTTCCAGACCCAGCTGTTCTTCGCCAACCCGCCGCGCTATCAGTCGGGCGTCACCGGCACGGGCCTGGTGCACCCGGACAACTACCTGCCGATGGTCTGCTACCCGCGCTACGCCGACACCGGCCGCTCGGCGACCAGCGCGAACAGCTACGCGGTGCTGCCGAGCCCGCACCAGGACAAGACCCTGATCGGCGGCGTGACCATCGCACCGAGCGCTGTGGCCTGTCACGCCGGCACGCCGGCGAGCGAGCAGCAGGCCTGTATCGACTACTGCAACGGCCAGCTGGATACCCTGCTCGACAGCGCTGTTCATGCACCCGAACCTGCCGCCGTTCTTCTCGCGCCAGCTGATCCAGCGGCTGACCACCAGCAGTCCGTCGGCGGGCTACATCGACCGGGTGGCCGCGGTGTTCGAGGACGACGGCGCCGGCGTGCGCGGCAACCTGGGCGCGGTGGTGAAGGCGGTGCTGCTGGATCCCGAGGCGCGCGCGGCCGTCCCGCATGCGGATTTCGGCAAGCTGCGCGAACCGCTGCTGGTGCTCACTGCGATCTGGCGGGCATTCGGCGCGCAGCCGGGGAACGGCGGTACCTGGAATGTCGGTGGGCTGGAGCGCAGCTGGCCGCAACGCCCGCTCGGCGCGCCGAGTGTGTTCAATTTCTTCGAGCCCGACTACCAGCAGCCGGGAGAGATCGCCGACGCGGGCCTTTACGCGCCCGAGTTCCAGATCCTCAACGAGTCGAGCTTCATCACCATTTCCGATGAACTCTGGCGGCGCATCTTCTCCGGCTACTCGATCGGCAGCCCGACCAGCACCAGTTTCGCGGTGCCGAACGCCGGCTACCTGCCGACCTCCGCGCTGGATGCCATCCCGCAGGCGCACGATGCGCTGGTCGAGGCGCTCAACCAGAAGCTGCTGTTCGGGCGCATGAGCAGCACCCTGCGCAACAAGCTGACCGAGTTCCTCAATACCCAGATGTCCGCCGCCGAGCACCGGCGCAAGGTGCTCGACCTGATCCACCTGATCGCGATCTCGCCCGAGTTCGCGCTGCAACAATGATCGCGACCACAAAGCGGGGGAGGAGAAGCGGGGCAGGGGGCAGGGGACCTGTGATTTCGCTCGCCCATCCACACCGGCCGTCCGCGACGAGCGTCGTTGCCTGTGCATCGCATGGGCTGGGTCCCCCGCCCCTTGCCCCCTTCTCCGCTCTCGATTTTCCCCGGAGCACGCCATGACCACCCATACCCGCCGCACCTTCCTCAAGCGCCTCGGTGGCTGCCTCGCCAGTGGAACCCTCGGCGCGCTGCTGCCGCAACTGGCGCTGATGCCGCGGGCGGTGGCGCAGTCCGCCAGTGGCTATCGCGCGCTGGTGTGCATCTACCTCGCCGGCGCCAACGATTCCTTCAACTGGCTGGTGCCGCGCGACAGCGAGTCGTCCGGCAGCCGCTACGACACCTACAAGTCGAGCCGCGGCGGCGTCTACAGCAGCAGCAACAGCAACGGGCTGGCACTGTCCTTTGCCGACCTGCTGCCGGTGACGCCCGCCAACCAGGCGATCGCCTTCGGCCTGCACCCTGCGTGCGCCGATTTCAGCGTGACCAGCGGCAGCAACTCGCAGGCGCACTCGGGCCTGCGCACGCTGTTCGACAGCGGCAAGGCGGCCTTCGTGTGCAATACCGGGCCGCTGCTGCAGCCGCTGACGCGCGCGGAGTACGACGCCGGCGCGCCACGTCCGGCGCAGCTGTTCTCGCACAACGACCAGGAACTGCTGTGGCATGTCGGCATGGGCACCACCGGAGAGTCGGTGGCGCGCTTCGGCTGGGGTGGCCGGGTAGCCCGCGCGACGGCCGGCGGATCATTGCCGAACGGGCTGTCGCCCACCCTGTCGGTGGCCGGCGCAGCGCGCATGCTGATCGGCGACCAGATCCTGCCCTACCAGGTGTCGTCGGGCGGGGTCGACCTGATCGACAACTACACGACCGGCAGCGCCGGCAACAATTACACCGCGGCGCGCCGGGCGCTGCTCGACGACATCCTCAACGACAGCCACGCGCACAAGTTCCAGCGCGGCTACGCGGGCATCGCGCAACGCTCGCTGGCGGTGGGCGAGAGCCTGGCGACCCTGCTCGACGCCGCGGACGGCAGCGGCAATGTGACCACGCTGTTCCCGAGCGGGAATTCGCTCGCCGATCAGCTGAAGATGGTCGTGCGCATGATCAAGGTCAGCCGCAACTCGCTCGGCGCGCAGCGCCAAGTGTACTTCGTGCGCCTGGGCGGCTGGGACATGCACTCGGGCCTGTTCGATGGCGGCCCGGTGGCGACCAGCGGCCATGGTGCGCTGCTGAGCACGCTGAACCAGGCGATCGGCGCCTACTGGACGGCGCTCGGCGAGATCGGTGCGCGCAGCCAGGTCAGCAGCTTCACGATGAGCGAGTTCGGCCGCACCCTGACCGGCAACGGCGGCGGCTCGGACCACGCCTGGGGTGGCAACCAGCTGGTGTTCGGCGACGCGGTCGCCGGCAACCGCTTGTACGGCACCTATCCCCGGCTGGTGATCAACAGCAATGACACCGCCAATCGCGATTTCAGTCTGAGCCGCGGCCAGTACATCCCGACCACGGCGATCGACCAGTTCGCCGCGACGCTGGCGAAATGGATGGGCGTGACTGACAGCGCGGCATTGAATGCCATGTTCCCATTGCTGCCGAATTTCTCGGGCAGTGACCTCGGATTCATGGGGTAGCAGGTAGCCCGGCGGTACGCGCGCAGCGCGTTCCCCGGGTGCTTGCGACGAGTACCCGCTGAGCCGCTGCGCGGCACAACGGGCTACGCTTCAGCGCAACGAGATCCGCGCGGACCGCTCACTCACTGTCTCTCATCGAAGCCATCGCGCATGAGTACCTCGACCGGCGCACCCGCAGAAATCCAGTCGTACACCAGCGCCTGCAGCGCCAGCGGCAGCGGCGGGCGACCGAAGGGCATCTGGTGGCCGCCGGGCAGTGGCCCGGGCGAGCCGCAATTGAGCTTGTGCCAGAGCAGCGAGATTGTCGGCTGTCCCGGCCACACCAGGGCCACCGTCGGGTCCTGCGCGCTCGGCACCAGCACCAGGTTGTCGCGCGAGAACGGCGGCTCCAGATCCAGGCCCATCGCCGGGTTGCCGCCGTGCTGCACATGGCAGTCGGCGCAGTACTGGTTCCAGATCGGCTGGATCTGCGCTGCGTAGTCGAAGGCATGGGTCTGCGGCTCGGCGCGAAAAGCCGGGTCGCAGGACTCAGGCGGCACTGCCATCGCCAACAGGGTCGTGAGCGACAAGAGGTTCATGGGCGCATTCTCCACTCGTCGGCCGTGCGTGGCATGGGCACGGTGCGCATTTCGCCGAAGCGCGCCCTGATTTCGTCGGAATGAGCAGCGGAAACGCCGGATTGGGATCTTGCGCACTTCGCGTGCGCTTCGGCGCCCGGTAGCGTTTGCACCCATGACCGAGAGCACAGGACCAGGCTTGATGCGCACCATCGACCGTTTCGCATGGCTGTCTGGCCTGTTGATGCTCGCCACGATTGCCAGCGCACAGGATGCCGTGTTCCGCAACGGCTTCGAGGCAGACGTGCCGCAGACGGATGCGCATGCCGCGCGCTTCCTGACGCAAGCCACCTTCGGACCCAACGCAGCCGACATTGCCAACCTGCGAGCCATCGGCTACAGCGCATGGCTGGACCAGCAGATGGCACTGCCGGCGACCGAAAGCCGCCCCTACCTGCAGGCGAAGGCGGTCGAGGGCCTTGCGGTAAGCCAGGGCCAGCGTCTCGATCGCTGGTTTCACAGCGCGGTGGCCGCACCTGACCAGTTGCGCCAGCGGGTGGCTTTCGCCCTCTCGGAGATCTTCGTGGTCTCCGACCGTCCGGACAACCTGACCAACGACTGGGCGGGCATCGCCGAATTCGATGACCATCTGAAGCGCGGTGCATTTGGCAGCTACCGCGACTTGCTGGAGCAGGTGTCGATGAGCCCGCAGATGGGCAAGTACCTGTCGCATTGGCGCAACCGCAAGGCCTCGGCGACGACCCAGCCGGACGAGAACTTCGCGCGCGAGATCATGCAGTTGTTCTCGATCGGCCTGGTCTGGTTGAACCCGGACGGCACGCCGATGCTGCAGGGTGGGGTGCCAGTCCCGACCTACGACCAGAGCGTGATCAGCGAGCTGGCCCAGGTGTTCACCGGCTTCGGCAATCGCTGTCCCACACCGCCCGGCCTGTGCAATTCCTACACCGGCATCACCAATGTGTTCGACAGCTATGAGCCGATGGCCTGTTTCCCGCTGCACCATGACCTGTCGACCAAGTTGCTGCTCGACCTGGATCCGGGCGCTGGCGTGAACCGGGTAACGCTGCCGGCCGGCCCGGCCTGCGATCCAGCGCCGGCGAATGGCTCGGCGCTGCAGACGCAGTGCTTCGCGTATTGCGCCAGCGACCTCGACGGCGCGCTCGACATGCTGGCGAATCACCCGAACGTGCCGCCATTCCTGGCCCAGCAGCTGATCCAGAAGCTGGTCACGAGCAATCCGAGCCCCGCCTATGTGCAGCGCGCGGCCAGCGCCTTTGATGCCAGCGGGCGCAACCTCGGTGCGCTCGTGCGCGCGGTGCTGCTGGATCCGGAGGCGCGCGCGTTCAACCCGGCCGCGGCCGACCTTGGCCAGCCGGCGAACTTCGGCAAGCTGCGCGAGCCGCTGTTGCGCCTGACGGCGTTCTGGCGCGCCTTCGACGCGCAGGCCGGGGTTTGTGCCGGCTCCTGTCTCGACCAGTCGGGCGCACCGCCGACCTTGTCCGAGCTGCGCATGGGCCAGCGTGCCCCCCAGGTGGCCTTCCTGCAGCGGCCGCTGGGTGCGCCGAGCGTGTTCAATTTCTTCGAACCTGATTTCCGTCAGCCGGGGCCGATCGCCAACGCCGGCCTGTACGCGCCCGAGTTCCAGATTTTCGACGAGACCAGCAGCGTGACCGCGGCCAACGAACTGTGGTCGATGGTGTGGCCCGGCTACTCGACGAACGATGGGGCGTTCACGGCGCCGCCGCGGAATGCCTCGATTCCCACGACCACGCTGGACGCGCTGCCGAACGACGCGGCCGGCCTGGTCGATGCGATGAACGCCAGGCTCCTGTTCGGTTCGATGAGCGGCAGCTACACCGCCGGCAACTGCGCCGCGGGCAGCGGCATGAAGGGCACGCTGTACAAGCTGCTCCAGTGCGACATGGCGGCCGCCGACGCCCGGCGCAAGAAGCTCGGCCTGATCCATCTGGTGCTGGTATCGCCGGAGTATGCGGTGCAGCGATGAGTCGGAATCGAAAAACGGAGGACGGGGCGGGGGGCAGGGGACTGACACCGTCGTCCAGACGTCGCTCGTCGAATCCACGATCCGCGGCGCTGTCGTTCATGCCGGCGGGTCGCGTCCCTTGCCCCCTTCCCCTTGCCCCGCTTCTCAAATCCCGGATTCCCGCGCCATGACCACCCACGCCTCCCGCCGCCAGTTCCTCCGCCAGACCAGCGCCGCGCTCTGCGCCGGAGCGGGTGCTGCCCTGATGCCCGGTCTCGGACTGGTCGGCCAGGCTCTGGCTGCCACCCGAGGTGGCCTGCCCGGCTACAAGGCGCTGGTGTGCATCTACCTCGCCGGTGGCAATGATTCCTTCAACCTGCTGGTGCCGCGCGATTCGACCAACCCCGGCTCACGCTACAGCACCTATCGCGATTCGCGCGGGGGGATCTACAACGCCAATTCCAACCCCTTCGGACTGGCGCTCGATTTCAATGCACTGCTGGACCTCGGCACGCCGCCTGGCCAGTCCTCCGCCTTCGGCTTGCATCCCCAGGCAGCCGACTATGTGGTCACGCGCAATGGACAGAACTACAACCACCCGGGTCTGGCGTCGCTGTTCACGCAGCAGAAGCTTGCGTTCGTGGCGAACGTGGGTCCGTTGGTCCAGCCAACGTCGCTGACCGATTTCACCAATGGCGCGCCAATTCCGCCGCAGCTCTATTCGCACAGTGACCAGGAGCTGCAATGGAACCTCGGTACCACCAGTGCCGCGGTCCAGCACGGCTGGGGCGGCAGGACGATGGACCTGATCGATCCAGGTGGCTTGGCGATCCTGTCGCCGTGCATCTCGGTTGCAGGGAGCACCCGCTACCAGGTCGGCAGCAGCGTGTTTCCGTACCAGATGTCGCCTTCGACCGGTGTCACCCAGCTGACCAATTTCTCGGGGGGGTTCAATTTCGGCGACCAACGCCGCGCTGCGCTCGACGAACTGCTTGCACAATCCTCGCCACATCTGCTGACGCAGGAATATCGCGCAGTGCTGACGCGCTCGCGCCAACTGGCAGCGCTGCTGCAGTCCGCGCTCAACAGCAGCGCAGGCCGGATCACCACGCCCTACGACTATGTCGGCGGCACGCCGCCGAATCCTGCCGGCAATTTCTATCCGAACGCCAATGTACGCGTGCTTGGCACCGACTACAGCAACCAGTTGCTCGACCAGTTGCGCATGGTCGCACGCATGATCAAGGTCAGCCGGGATCCGGTGGCCGGCGTAGACCAGTCGCGCCAGATCTACTACGTGCGCCTGGATGGTTTCGATACCCATGGCGACCAGATGGACCTGCACCCCTTGCTGCTGGGGCGCCTGACCCAGGCCATCGGCTGGTTCTGGCAGGCGCTGGGCGAGATCGGCGCGCAGAACGAGGTCAGCCTGTTCACGATGAGCGACTTCGGGCGCACGCTGTCGTCCAACGGCGATGGCACTGATCACGCGTGGGGCGGCGTGCAGTTCGCGGTCGGGGGCGCCGTGTTGGGCGGCCAGATCTACGGGCGCTATCCGCTACTGGTGGCCAACAGCAACAACAATGCCCAACAGGACTGGAGCTTTGGCCGCGGGCAGTACATCCCGAGCACCGCGAGCGACCAGATGGCAGCGACGCTCGCGCGCTGGCTCGGCGTGGGCGCGGGTGACCTTGGCACGGTGTTCCCGAACCTGGGCAATTTCAGCGGGCCGCTGGGGTTCCTCCCGGCCTGAAGCGACCGCGTAGGTCGGTGTATCGCGCAGCGATTCACCGCCGGAGCTTGCGCAAGCACCCGGGGGAACGCGCTGGCGCGAGTACCCCGGGCTACGCGGGGTGCTCGGTCAGCGCAGCTCCGCCGTCTCCAGCATCCAGCCCGCTGCCGTCTGCCGCGCGCTCCAGCTCAACGTCGGCTCGCCGGGCAGCGCTGCCCATGCACCCAGGCGCAACTTGCCGCTGGCGGCGCGCTTGGCCACGGCGTACTGGATTGCCGCCTCGTGCAGCCGCGCGTAGACGCGGACCGCCTCGCCGTTGGCATCGGTCAGCCTGAGCACGATGGTCGCGTCATCGCCCAGCGTGCGCCCGAGTACGATCGCCGGGATGCGCACGCTGCCGGTGGGCGCGTTCACCTGCGGGTCCTCGAAGCCATTGGCGAACAGCCCGTCGAGCAAATCGGTGTCGGTCGCGCTGTTGTTGCCCAGCACCGGATCCTCGATGGTGGTGTCCGCCGGCAGGGTGATCGCCGCGGTGTTGGCGATGCTCGCCGGGCTGCCGTCCACGTTGCCGTAGAAGGTGAAGTTCAGCAGGCCGCCGACCGGGAAGCTGGCGATGGTGACATCCAGGTTGCCCGTGCCGCCGGTCACCGGACAGGCCACACCACCAGAGGCGTCGCAGGTCCAGGTCACGTCGATCAGGCCGGCCGGGATGGCGTCGGTGATGCGGATATTCGCTGCCGCGTCCGGCCCAAGGTTGCGCACGATCACCGAGTAGACCAGCAGATCGCCGGGCTCGTAAGTCGGCACGCCGTCGCTCTTGGTCAGCGACAGATCGGACAACGCATACACCAAGGTCTGCGCATTGCCCGCGCCGCTGCTGCTCGAGCCGCTGAAGTTGCCATCGCCGGCATAACTGGCGCTCACCGTGCGGTTGCCGAGGGCGTCGAAGCTCAGGTCGCAAGCGGTCGCCGGCAGCGTGGCCGTGCAGCTGGCCGATCCGCTGCTCAGGGTCACCGTACCGGTCGGCGTGCCCGCACCCGGCGCGTTGACGCTGAGGGCGAAGCTGAAGCTCGTCGGCTGGTTGATCCGGCTACGGGTCGGGCCGGTGACGCTGATGCTGGTGCTGGCCGGATCGACCTGGTGGCTGGTGGTGCCGCTGCTGTCGCCGAAGGCCGTGGTCGCGGCGGTGTAGCTCGCGGTCAGGGTCTTGGCGCCGGCGGTGGTGCTGGTCAGGGCGCAGCTCGCCGTCGCGTTCGGCGCGGTGCCTGCCGTCAGCGTCACCGGACCGCAGCTCGCGCTGCCGTCGCTGATGGTCACCGTGCCGCTGGGCGACAGCGTCTGCGCCGCCACCGTGACGCTCACCGTGTACGGCTGGCCGACCACGGACGGATCGGGCAGATCGGAGGTGATCGTGGTCGTGGTCGGTTGCTGGTCGTCGTCCTCGATGGTGCCGGTGCCGGTCAGCATGCCCGGCGTGGCATTGGCGATGCCGGTCAGCTTGACGCTGAAGGTCTCGTTGCCTTCGAAGGTGGTGTTGCCGTTGATCGTCACCGGAATGGTCAGGCTGCTATCGCCGGCCGGAATGGTCAGGCTGCCGGACGGGATGGCCACGTAGTCGTTGTCCGCCACCGTCGCGCTGCCATCGGCCGTGGCCCGCGTGAAGCTCACATCGCGACCGGAGACCGCCGACAGGCTGACCGTGAAGGTCATCGTGCTGGTGCCGGCATCGCCTTCAGGCTGGCTCGGGCTGGTGATCGACAGCGTCGGCGTGGCGTCATCGTCGAGGATGGTGCCGGTGCCACCGCGGTACCGAGCGTCACGTCGCCGGTGGCGGTCAGGCCCGAGAGCGTCAGCGTGTAGGTCTCGTCGTCCTCGTCCAGCGCGTCGCTGGCGATGGCCACGTTGACCGTTTGCGCGGTGGTGCTGCTGGCCGGGAAGCTGACCGTGGCGCCGCTGATCGGCGTGTAGTCCGCTGCGGTCGCCGTGCCGTTCGCGCTGTTCAGCGTCAGGGTCACGCCGGAGGCCACCGGGTTGCTCAGGGTCACGCTGAAGGCCATCGGGGTGCTGCCTTCCAACTGGCTGAGCGCCGCCAACGCGAAGCTCACCACGGCGCTGTCGTTGTCCGTGATGTCGACATCGATCCCGGCCACCGTGATGCCGCTGTAGTTCGGATCGCTGCTGCTGGTCGAGTGCGTGATCGCCACGCTCTGCGGGCCTTCGACCACGGCATCGTCGGTCGCGGTCACCGTGACCGTTCGCGCCACATTCCAGTTAGCGCTGGTGAACACGAGGTTCGGCGGCGACAGGCTGAGTTGCGCGCCAGCGCCGAGGATCACCGCGACATCGCTGGTCGGCTGGCTGGTCAGAACCACCGTGTAGGTATCCGTCGCGCCGCCCTCGGTGACCGCGGTGGTACCGCCAGATTGCGTCACCGTCACGTCCGCGCGGTCGATGATCGCCACCTGCACCCCGATCAAGTTGGGCGTGATGGCGGCAAAGTCGGCATCGCCGGTGAAGATCAGGCCGACGGTGGCCGAGTGCGGTCCCTCGGAGGCGCCATCGTCCACCGCCGTCACCGTGACGGTCTGCGGGACGTTCCACTGGGCAGGCGTGATCACCAGCGGATTCGGCGCAAAGTTCACCTGGGTGCCGACGTCGAAGGTGATGGTGACGGTGCTGGCGGGCTGGGCAGTCAGTTCCAGCGTAAATGAATCGCCCGGACCGCCCTCAGTGACCACCGTCTCCCCCGCAGATTCGGTGATGACGACACCTGCGACGTCGTCATCGACCAAGGTGACCCGATGCAGGCCGCTTGCCGATGCGTTGGTCGCAGTCGTGGTCAGCGCACCGAACCCCAACTGGAAGGTGTGGTTGCCTTCGATCAGTCCGTCGTTGACCACTGTCACGTCGATGTTGCGCGTATCGCCATCCGCGGTGCCTCCGAGGAAACTCAGTGACGTGGTGGTGAGTTGGTAGTCGGTTGGTGTGGTCGCTGATTCGGCCGTCTGCTGCACGCTGACAGCGATATCGACACCCAGCGCTGCCGGGCCTGTCCCGGTGCCGGAGATGGCCAGCACGACGGGGACGCCAGTGGTGCCGGCGGACTCGCCCACACTGCTCGTCGACGCCACGAAGGTGATAGCGGCGCTGTCGTCGCTGAGGATTGAATAGCTGTTGCTGGCGCTGGTGGTGGCAAGCCCGCTCTGGATTTCCAGCGAAAGGGTGAAGGTTTCCGTGGCTTCGACCAGACGGTCGTCGGTGACGGAGGCCTCGGCACTGTTCGCCACCGTATCGTGGCTAGATCCGGCCGGAAACACGAAGCTGCCGGACACTGCCACGTCGGCGGCACCGGCCGTGCCCAGGGTAAGATTCATGGTGGCAACGACCTGCGCTGCGATAGTCCCACCCGGCGCTCCATTGGCCGTGACCTTGAGCGTCGCGCCAGGCGAGAACACCGCCCCTTCCACGACGCTGAAGCCGCTCGAAGCAAGAATGATCTCGGCGGTGTCGTTGTCGCTGATCGTCGCGGTCACGGCGGCCACGCTCAGCCCGTTGTAGCTGGCATCGGCGCTGGTCACCGAGTGGGAGACGCCCGCACTGTGCGTGCCCTCGACCACGGTGTCATTGGTCGCCGTCACGGTCACCGTCCGTGGCACATTCCAGTTCGCAGGGGTGAACGTCACCGAGGGCGCCATCGTCAGTTGCGCGTTCGGGTTGATCGCCACCGTCACGTCCGCCGTCGGCTGACTGCGAAGCACCAGCGTATAGGTGTCCGTTGCGCCGCCTTCGGTCACCGCAGTGCTGCCGTCGGACTCGGCCAGGATCACCCCGGCGGTGTCGTCGTCGCTGTTGCTGACACCTACATCGGTCGCATTCACGCCGTTGTAGCTGCTGTCCGCGCTGGTCGCCGCCGCTGTCACGACCGTGTAGGCGACAGTGCCGTCGACGATCAGATCGTCGACGCCGGTCACCGTCACCGTGCGCGCCACATTCCAGTTGACCGCGGTGAACACCAGACTGGTCGGGGCGACGCTGCCTTCTGTGGCGTCGCTGCTGCTGAGGCCGATGGTGACATCGGCGGTCGGCTCGCTGTTCAGCACCACCGTGAAGGTCGCCGTACCACCGGCTTCGGTGGTGACCAGACCTGCGGTCGGGCTGACCGTGATGCCGACGATGTCATTGTCGCTGTTGCTGACACCGACGTCGGTCGCATTCAAGCCGTTGTAGCTGCTGTCTGCGCTGGTCGCCGCTGCCGTCACGATCGTGTAGGCGACGGTGCCGTCCGCGATCAGGTCGTCGATGCCGGTCACCGTCACCGTACGTGCCACATTCCAGTTGCCGCTGGTGAACACGAGGCTGGTCGGCGCGACGCTGCCTTCGGTGGCGTCGCTGCTGCTCAGGCCGATGCTGACATCGGCGGTCGGCTGGCTGTTCAGCACCACCGTGAAGGTCGCAGTACCACCGGCTTCAGTGGTGACCAGACCTGCGGTCGGATTGACCGTGATGCCGGCAATGTCATCGTTCTGGATCGTGCCCTGGCCCTGGCCGTCCAACACGCCCGCCCCGACCACGTTGCTCACATTGACGACGAAGGTCTCATTGGCCTCGGCCACGACATCACCGTTGACCTGCACCGAGAAGGTGTAGTCACTGCTGCCCGCCGGGATGCTCTGGCCGGTCAGCGAGCGAGCCTGGTAGTCACTGCCAGCTGTCGCCGTGCCGTTTGCCGTCGCAATATCGAAACTGACGCCGCCCGCCAGCGCCGGGCTGGACAGACTCACAATGAAATCGAACTGCGTGGTGCCGCTGTTGCCCTCGCTGAGGCTGACATCGGAGATGCTCAACTGCGGCAAGGTCGACAGCGTGGTGGTGTCGGTTGCGCTGTTGTTGCCCGGCGTCGGGTCAGTCACCGCCGAAGTCACCGTCGCCGTGTTGCTTAGCGTCCCCGTCGCCGCCACGTTGATCGTGCCGGTTGCCGTGAAGCTCACGCTGCCGCCCGCCGGCAGGCCCACGGTCGCATTGAGGTTGCCACTGCCCGAAGCCGGGCAGGTCGCGCCGCCCGCGCCCACGCAGGTCCAGTTGACGCCCGTGATGCTGGCCGGGAAGGTGTCTGCGACCGTCGCACTGGCCACACTGCTCGGACCGGCGTTGCTCGCCACGATGGTGTAGCTGATCCCCGAGCCCGGGATCGCCGCGGTCTGGCCGTCGGTCTTGGTGATGGAGAGATCGGCTTGTGGCGTCAGGGTTGTGCTGTCGGTCGCGCTGTTGTTGCCCGGAACCGGGTCGCTGACGGCCGAACTCACCGTCGCCGTGTTGCTCAGCGTCCCCGCCGCCGCCGCGCTGATCGTGCCGGTCGCCGTGAAGCTCACGCTGCCGCCCACCGGCAGGTTCACCGTCGCGTTGAGATTGCCGCTGCCCGATGCCGGACAGCTGCCGCCACCGGCGCCCACGCAGGTCCAGCTCACGCCCGTGATGTTGGCCGGGAAGGTGTCCGCCACCGTCGCGCTGGGCACTGCCAGCGGACCGGCATTGCTGGCGGTGATCGTGTACGTGATCGACGTCCCCGGCACATCGGTGGTCCGGCCGTCGGTCTTGGCGATGGAAAGGTCGGCCTGGAACGGGGTGTCGGTTTGCCGCTCGTATGCGCCCATGTCGACGATCGGGGCTGTTCCGAGCCCGGTGTCTGGCACCCCGGCATCGTTGTAGCGCCGCGGATTGCCGGCGAGGTCGGGGGCTTCGTCGGTCGTGCTGGCGTTGTCGTTCAGATCGAAGGTATCGACCGGCACCTGCGCGTTGTTGCCAGCATCCGTCGCCGGGCTCGAATCCTGCAGGCGGTAATCTCCCGAGGTGGTCGGCGCCGATGCCGAAGCGACCGGCGCAACGAACAACGGATCGACGGACAGATTGCCGGTCCCCGCAAAACCACCCTCGACGATGGTGTGGGTGATGGTCGCGCCAGTCAGCACGCTGCTGCCGCTGTTGCCCCACAGGATGCTGTTGCCGATGGTCAGCGTGCCGCCATTGTTCAGGATGGCACCGCCAGAGGTTGCATGGTTGCCGGCGATCGTGCTGTTGCTGATCGTCAGCGTGCTGCCGACGTTGTTGAACAGCGCACCCGGCGACGTACCAGCCCTGTTGCCGGTCAAGGCGCTGTTGCTGATGGTCATTTGACCGGCAGAGTTATTCGAGACCGCGCCAATGCCACTCGCCGCGCTGTTGCCGGTGAAAACGCTGTTGGCGATGCGGGTGGTGCCGCCGAAATTCTGCACCGCCCCGACCGACGTGGAGGTGTTGCCGGAGACTGCGCTGTCGATGATGTCGAGCGCACCGTTGGCATTGTAGATGGCGCCGTTGCCGGCGACCCCGCTGGAGCTGTTGCCGGAAATCGTGCTGCCGATGATGGTTGCGGTCGCATTGTCGTTCATCAGGAAGCCGCTGTTCTGGCTGGCGCTGTTGCCGGTGAACTGGCTGTTGATCGCCATCACGCTGCCCAGGTTGTAGATCGCGCCGCCGAATCCCGCGCCATTCCCGGAGAGCGTGCTGGCGCGGAGGGTCAGGATGCCGCCATCGTTGTAAATGGCCCCTGCATTGGAAAGATTCCCGAGGCCGCCGCCCGACAAGTTCACGCCATCCAGAACGAGACTGCCGGTGGACGAAACCGCCAGGAAGCGGAACTGCGGTGCGCCGCTGTCGCGGGTGACGGAGCCGTTCTCGAGCGTGATTTCGGTCGTGACTTGCGGCAGACCTGTGGCGCCGGCGTAGTCCGCGAAGGCATCGCTCAGAGTGACCGTCTGCGCGTTCAGGTCGATGCTGTCGGCCGTGCCATTGAGATTCGCGCACTGGATGGCCTGGCGCAGGCTGGCCACCCGCGCCGCGTTGTTGGCTCCCGCCAGCGTGTAGGGGAAGGTGAAGCCGGTGCAGGTGCCGCTCACCGCCACCGTCACCGAGCTGCTGCAGCGCGCCGCCGCCGGGCAGGTCGAATCCCCGCCTCCGCTGACCGTTGCCGTGTTGGTGATGCTCGCCGCGGTCGCGACACCCGGCGTCACCGGGATCACGAAGCCGGCGCTGCCGCTCGCCGCGAGACCCGCTGGCACAGTGCAAGTCACCGTCTGGCCGGCCGCCGCGCAACCTGCGGGCAGCGTGCCGATCGTCAATCCGGCGGGAATCGTGTCGGTGATCGTGCTGGCGGCCGTCGTGGCGGCCGTGCCGGTGTTGCTCAGCTGCAAGGTGAAGTTGGCGGGCGTGCCGACCGTAAAGCTTGGGCCACTGGCCGTCTTCGTCAGGGTCAACTGGGGCCGATTGACGGCCACCGTCACCGAACCGCTGCAGCGCGCCGCCGCCGGGCAGGTCGAATCCCCGCCACCGCTGACCGTCGCCGTATTGGTGATGCTTGCCGCGGTCGCGACACTCGGCGTCACTGGGATCACGAAGCTGGTGCTGCCGCTGGCCGCGAGGCCCGCCGGCACCGTGCAGGTCACCGTCTGGCCGGCCGCCGTGCAGCCTGCCGGTAGCGTGCCGATCACGAGTCCTGCTGGAATTGGGTCGGTGATCATGCTGGCGGCCGTCGTTGCGGCCGTGCCGGTGTTGCTCAGCTGCAAGGTGAAGCTGACCGGCGTACCGACCACGAAACTGGCGGCACTGGCCGTCTTGGTCAGCGTCAGCTGCGACAGCGTCGAGTTGGTCTGCTTTTCGAATGCGCCGAGGTCGACGATCGGTGCCGTGCCGCTACCGGTGTCGGTGACGCCGGTGTCGTCGTAGCGACGCGGATTGCCGGCGCGGTCGGGGGCGTCTTCGGTGGAGTTGCTGTTGCCGTTGACGTCGAAGCCGTCCGCCGGGACGTTGGCATTGGCGCCGGCATCGATCGCCGGGCTGGTGTTCTGCAGCGCGAAGTTGCCCGCCGTGCTCGGCGTGGCCGACGCTGTCAGCGGGGTGGTGAACAGCGGATCGCTGTCGAGCGCACCGAACAGGCCGCCCGCGACAATGCTGTTGCTGACCGTGTTGGTGCTGGAGGCGGCCGCATTGACGATCTGCGCCGCCGCCGTGCCGGCATTGCCGTTGCCCCAGACGATGCTGTTCTGCAGGATCAGATCGACGCCGGAAGTGGCATCCCCGGCGATGCCGCCGGTCCGAG
Organism: Rhodanobacteraceae bacterium; assembly: GCA_016713135.1. Taxonomy (NCBI): domain Bacteria; kingdom Pseudomonadati; phylum Pseudomonadota; class Gammaproteobacteria; order Lysobacterales; family Rhodanobacteraceae; species Rhodanobacteraceae bacterium. The sequence continues at coordinate 88,842 of JADJPR010000006.1, forward strand.
CGCTGCCGGTCGCGTAGTTCCCGGTAACCGTGCTGTTGATGATCCGCGCGTCGTTGGCCGTGATGGAACTCAGATACATCGCTCCACCGCCATTGCTGGTGGTGTTGGTCGCGACATTGCCGGACAGCACGCTGTTGGCGATGACGATCGGACCATTCTGTGCGGACAGGGCGCCACCGCGCCCGGCACTGTTGCCATGGACGGTGCTGTTGACCAGGTTCAGCGCACCACTGGCGAAGATCGCGCCGCCGCTGCTCGCCGTGCTGCCCACGGCGCCGCTGAGCGTGCTGCGGACAATGGTGAGCGTGCTGCCGGTATCGGAGCTGATCAGGCCGCCGGTATCGGCATAGGCCGTGCCGCCGCCATTGGTCAGGCTCATGTCGCGCAGCGTCAGGTTGCCGGTGCCGTTGACGTTGAGCAGGCGGAATTGATTGCTGCCGCTGCGGGTGATCGTCCCGTTGCGCAGCGTGATCGGGCTGCGAATGCTGACCAGACCCGTCAGGCCGCCGGCATCCACTGCCGACTGGGTCAGCGTGACGGTCTGGCCGTTCAGGTCGATCAGATCCGCAGTCGCTGCGGTGGAGTTGGCGCAGTCGATCGCCGCGTTGAGGGTCGCGGGCGTGTTGTCCGGCAGGGTGTACGGGAAAGAGATCGACCCGCAGGCGTCGATTTCCACCGCGCCCACATCACAGGCCGGTCCGACCTGGCGCGGCTCGCCGCGCTGATCCACCGTCAGGTTCAGATTGGCCGGTCCGCACAGGTTGGTGCTGTCGGCATTCACCACATTGCTGTGCGGGGCCGGCAGATGCGTCTGGGTCGGGCCGCCGTTTGCGGCCAGCGTCGTGTCGATGAATTGCGGAGTGGCCACGCGTCCCGGGCAGAAAGTGTCGGCCGCGTAATTGCTGGTGCCGGTGAAGGTGGACCCGGACGCGGTGCATTCCCGCGCAGTGCCGCCGCCGGTGCGCACATTGTTGGCGATCACCGACGCCCGCAGGTTGACCGTCGAACTGCCGGTCGCGTGAACGATGCCGACCGTGGACGCACTGGTCCCGTTGTCATGGCCCGAGAAGGTGGTGAAGGCGATGTTGGCCTGCGCCGCAGCGAACACACCGATGGCATCGGGGGAGGCGCTATTGCCGGAACTGTTGCCACTGAAGGTGCTGTTGCGGACGTTGATCACCGCACCCGTGCCGGTGATGAAGATCGCACCTGGCCCGCCGCTGCCCACATTGCTGGCCAGCGTGCTGCCGGCGAGGGTCACGGTTGCGCTGACGCCCGGCGAGAAATACAGCGCGCTGCCGCCCAGAGAAGTGTTGCCGCTGAGCGTGGAGTCGACAATGGAGACCGTCGCGCCACTCTGCAGCGCCGGAATTGCGATGGCACCACCGCCCTGGGTGCTGCGGTGACCGGACATCGTCACGCCGGTCAGGAACAACGAGCCTTGCGAGGACAAACCGCCGCCCAGGCTGGCGTAGGTCGTACCACCACCATTGCTCAGGGTCAGATCCGTGAGCCTCAGGGTCGCCGCCGTGGACGCGCTGAGCAGACGGAACTCGCTGGCACCGCTGCGGGTGATCGTGCCGTTGCGCAGCGTGAGGTCGGTGGTGACCTGCGGCAGGCCGGTGGCACCGGTGTAGTCCGCGAAGGAACTGGTGAGGGTGACGGTCTGGCCGTTGAGGTTGATGATGTCGGCCGTGCCATTGGCGTTCGCGCATTCGATGGCCTGAGTCAACGTCGCCGGCAGATTGTCCGGCAGCGTGTACGGGAAGCTGATCGCGGCGCAGGGGTCCGCGTCGTCGTTCTGGATCGTGCCGGTGGCGCTGATCGGCGATCCCACCGTGTAGCCGCTTCCCGAAGCGACGCTCAGGATCACGGTTTCATCCGGTTCGACAGTGGTGTCCCCGGTGGGATCGATGGTGATCGTCGCGGTGCTCGAATTGGACGGGATGACCAGCGTCGCGATTCCACCACCGGTGTAGTCGCCGCCGCTGGTCGCGGTGCCGGCCGTGCCGATATTGACGGTGGTGGCGGTTGGCAGGCTGGGACTGCGGGTGACGGTGTAGGTCAGGTTGCCGGCGCCGTTCTCCAGCACGCTGGCCGGGGTGACTGCGATGCTCACCGTGGGCAGGGTCGAATTGGTCTGCTTCTCGAAGGCGCCGACATCGACGATCGGCGCGGTGCCGCTGCCCGTGTCGGTGACGCCGGTGTCGTTGTAGCGGCGCGGATTGCCATCCCGATCCAGGGTGGTGCCGCCCGGAATCAGGGCATTGTTGCCGGCGTCGACTGCACTGCTGAGATTGCCGAGCCGATAGTCCCCGAGCGCGTTGGGTGCGGCGGCAGCGCTCTGCGGATTGACAAACGACGGATTCACGCCAACCAGGCTGGACTGGTTGGTGGTGGTACCGCCGATGTCGTTGGTCGCGGGGAATACCGTGGACTGGTTGCCGAACAGCAGCGTGTTGGAGAGCACTGCCGGCGAGTCACTGTTCTCGTTGCGCAGGCCGCCGCCCTGGTCATTGGTAAGGTTGCTGGCGATGGTGCTGTTGTTCAGCGTCAGGATCCCGGCATTGTTGTTGTAGATGCCGCCACCCTGCACCCCCCGATTGCCGGAGATCAGCACGTTGGTGATGACCACGGTGCCGCCGGTGTTGGCGAGTGCACCGCCCACGCCACCGCCGGCCGTGTTGGTGGAATTGCCGTTCAGCGTGGACCGGATCAGGCTGATGGTGCCGAAATCGTTGTAGATGGCACCGCCATCGAGTTCAGAAAAATTGCTGCTGATCACGCTGTCGGTGATGTTCAGCGTGCCGCTGTTGAAGACCGCACCGCCACCGCCGGCCCCGCCCGGCCCAAAGCCATAACCATTGCTGAGGGTCAGCTGCACCAGGTTCAGCGTGCCGGCCGGCGCCACGTTCACCAGGCGGAACTGGCTGCCACCGGTGGGTCGGGTCAAGGTGCCGCCGGTCAGGGTCATGCTGCTGGTGACCTGGGGCAGCGCCGTGGCGCCCGCGTAGTCGCCATGGGCGTCGGTGAACGAGAGCGTCTGGCCATTGAGGTTGATGCTGTCGGCACCTGCACCGTTCGAATTGGCGCATTGCATGGCCTGGCGCAGGTTGGCCACCCGCGCGGCATTGTTGGCACCGGTCAGCGTGTAGGGAAATACATAGGCGGCGCAGGGATCCACGAAGGTCAGCACCACGTCGTTGCCGTCGCCGCCGTTGTAGCTGATGGTCAGACTGACGCCGTTGAACAGCACAGTGCCGCCGTTCGGCAGGCCGGCAAAGGTGCCGGTGATCGCGTCGCTGGCGTCGTTGTCGATCAGCACGAAGCTCTGCCCGCTGCCGGGCACGAAGGCGCCGGACAGCGCCAACGTGGCGCCGCCCAGATTGACCGTGCCGGTGACGTCGAGCTGGTCGTATTGCGTGGCGACGGTCGCGCCGGTGATCTCGGCGGCGAAGGTGGCGCCGGCCGTCAGCGCCATGTTGACCGTGTTGAGGCGCCCGGGCGCGCCCTGGCCCGGCGCCAGGGTGCCGCCGCTCGCCACGCTGGTGGCGCCGCCGAGCGTGCCGGTGCCGGCCAGAGTGGCGCCACTGGCCACGCTGATCGCGCCGGTGCCCACGGAACTGCCGTTGACTTGCAGCTGGCCGGCCGCAACGGTGGTCGGGCCGACATAGGTGCTGGTGCTGTTCAGCACCAGGGTGCCCGGACCCGATTTGGTCAGGCCGCCGCTGACCAGCGGATCGCTGCCGCCGCTCAGGGTCTGGCTGGATGCCACGGTCACGGTCTGGCCGGTGGACACCGTCCAGGTCAGGTTGCCGGCCAGGAAGGCTGCGGTGCCGAGGCCCAAGCCACTGCCGGCGCTGGGACCCGCGCTGCCGGCCAGGACGGAGCCGCCGCTCATACCGCCGCCGACGACAGTGAGGGTCGCGCCCTGGCGCACGAACACAGCGCCGCCGAGCCCGGCCCCACCGCCACCGCCCTGGTAGTTGGCGGCGCCGCTGCCGCCGCCGAAGCCGGCTGCGCCACCGTTCTGCCCTGCACCACCGCCACCTGCGAAGCCGCCGGCACCGCCGGAACCCGCCCCGGCCCCACCGCCACCGCCGCCATAGCCGCCGATGCCACCCACCTGGGTGTTATTGCCGCCACCCGCGCCGCCACCACCGCCGAAAGCACCGTTGCCGCCTTTCCCGGCGCCGCCAGGAGGGCCAACAACGGTGGCGGTTTCGCCGCCCGGGCCGCCGCCACCGCCATTCTGATTGGCGCCCGAGCCACCACCGCCGCCGCCGTTTGCGCCGCCAGCACCAACGCCAGTACCCGCCCCCGCGCCGCCGGCGGTTGCGCCGGCCAACAGGCCAGAACTACCGGCGCCGCCAGACCCGACACCGCCATTGGCGCCCAGGCCCAGGCCACCGCCACCGCCGGCATTGTAGCTGCCGCCATTGCCACCGTTGCCGCCCATACCGCCACCGCCACCGGAGCCCCCCTCGGCCACGGCCGCGCTGACGTTGCCGCCGTTTCCGCCGGTCGCGCGGTTGGTCAGCAACTGCACGTTGCTCAGCGTCGCATTGCCTTCGTTGACGAAGACCGCCCCGCCGAGGCCGGCCCCGCCGCCGCCAGCGCTCCACCCGCCGTTGATGCTGCTCCCGTTGCCGCCGGCACCGCCGCGCGCATTGCCGTCCTGCAGCGTGAGATTGGAAATGCTCCAGGTCGCGCCGGGGGTGGCGGTCAGTCCGCTGCCGTCGCTGCCACGCACGCCGAGGAAGAAAATGCGATCCCCCGTGGTGGCGGAGGACGAACCGCCATCGATCACGATGGCACCCTGGCCGCCGTTGGCGCCGTTGATGCTGATCCCGTTCGGATTGCGCAGCACCGGCAACGCGCCGGCCAGGTTGATGGTGCCGCCGCCGGCAATGTTGAAGGTGATCGTTGCGGCACTGCCCGATGCATTTGCAGTGTTCAACGCCGCGCGCAGGCTGCCGGCCGGTGGCGACGCCACGTTGTCCGCCAGACTGGTTACCACCTGCGCCGCCAGCGGCATGCCCAGGGACAGCAGAGCCAGCCCGATGACCAGCCGGCGCAGCCTCACGACCCACAACATCATGCGACCGGAGTGCGACGGCGAGAGATTGTTCATTTGCGGCAAGCCCTGAATGGCGAACGGGTCGGCAGGCGAATTGCCACGCGGCAACTGCGTGGCGCCCGGGAGCATGAACTCAGGCGCGAATCGGACATAGACAGGATTCGGCCATCGACAGGCACAAATCGGACTTTTGCATCGGTTTGCGCAGGGCAGCGCGCCAAGCGGCCAGCTGTGAACAGCTCCAAGCCGGCTGCCGAGCGGCGCGGCGGGCGTGACGCTCAGCGCTGGGTCGTTGACGTTCAGACCTCGCCGAACTGGGCGCGGTACAGCCGATACAGATAGCTCGGGTTGTCGAACCCACATTGGCGACCCGCTTCGGCGAGCGTCTGGCAGCTGCCACTGCTGATCAGTTCACGAACCGAGTTCAGTCGCTGCACGCGTAACCAGACGATCGGCGACAAACCGGTTAGATCAGTCACTCTTCGCCGTAGTTGTCGATCCGACAAGTGTGCAGCGTCGGACCACTCAGCGACCCCGAAGGCAGGATCGGCCATCCGCTGGCGCACGATCTGCAGGATCGGGTCGTCAAGATGGGCGATGGCGTTCGCGGGTGCAGCCGGCCGCGCTGCGGCACCCTGCTGCTGCGGCCAATAGCGTCGAATCTCGGCGATCAGCTCGGAGAGCTCGAATGGCTTCGTGATCCAGGTGACCGCGCCCGCGTCGATTCCGGCATCGCGATCCATCAGCGTTGATTTCGCCGAGATCAGGATCACCGGCAGTGCGGCAAATTCCGGCATGGCCTTCAAGGTCCGGCACAGCGCCACGCCATCCATGCCTGGCAGCTTGACGTCGCTGACCAGCACGCGCACGTCACCACGCTGCATCTCCGCCATCGCCAGCTCGGCCGTGGCCACCGTGCGCACCGCAAAGAACTCGGCCAGCCGTTCGCTCAGGTACGCCGCCAGTTCGGGGTGATCCTCGACCAGCAGAATGCCGCCATCCTGTCCTGAAGCGATCAGCGGCAGACCCGCTTCATCGGGGGTTTCCAGCACCACCTCGTCTAGGGCAATGTGCGCACTGCCGAGCGGGAGATCCAGCCAGAACACGGTACCTTCGGCGGCGTCGACCGACGTGCCGATGCGACCGCCATGCAACTCGGTCAATTCGCGCGCCAACGCCAGACCGATGCCCAGGCCTTCGCGCCCAGCGCGCGGTGGACCGTCGGCGCGAAAGAATCGATCGAACAGCGAATCGGCCAGTTCGGGGGGGTAGCCCGGCCCGCGGTCAGCCACGCCGATGTGGACGCGGTCGCCGTGCGCGTCGATATCGATGCTGACGCGAACGGCCGTATGGCTCGGCGCGTATTTCAGCGCGTTGTCCAGGAGATTGCCGAGGATGGTGGTCAGGTGATCGGCGTCGGCGTAGACCGGCAGGCTGCTGACCCCGCTGTGCAATACCACTTGCACCTGATGTTGCTCGGTGATTGGCGCAAATCCGGCGATGACCTTTTTCGCCCAGGCGACGAGGTCGATTCGGCGCACCTTGAGGCGCAACTGCCCACCCTCGGCCTGCACCAGCCCGACCAGTTGCTCGACCAGATGGCTCAGGCGCTCGGTTTGCTGCAGCGGCAATTGCAGACGTTGCCGATCAGTGGACGGAAGGCTCCGCGGGCCTTCCATCAGCTCTCGCAGCGGCAGCTTGATCAGCATCAGCGGGGTGCGCAACTCGTGGCTGACGTCCGCCAGAAGTCGGATACGGAATCGGTCGAGGGCCTGAAGCCGTGCGGTCTGCTCGGCGAGCTTGCGATTGCGAACTTCGATCTCCCCATGGGTCACCGCCAGATCGCCGTGCACTTGCGCCAGCTCAACCAGGGTGGCTTCCACACGCTCCTTTTCGGCGCTGAGTTCCTGAGTCCGCAGGCGCACCTGGGCATCGAGGTCTTTGGCACGCTGGCGCAATCGACTCACGCGCCATTGGGCCAGTCCGGCCATCAGCAGCAGGCAGCCGAGGCCCAGCAACCAGCGAAACTCGCGGGTCTCATGCCAGTAAGCGGGCACGGTGAATTCGAGTGCCACGGGATCTTGCGACCAGAAGCCGTCGCTGTTGCCGGCCACCACGTCGAGGCGATAGTGGTTTGGCGCCAGCGCCGCGAATGCGGCTACCCGGCGGGTGCCTGCATCGGTCCAGTCGCGGTCGACCGGATGCAACCGGTAGCGGAAGCGCACTTCGGCACCGGCGTGCAGATCGGCGGCGTTGTAGCGCACCTGCACCGAACGCATCCCGATTGGCAGCCGCTGTTGGTCGAGTTTGACCGGCGAGCCCTGACTGTCGACGCCATCGATGACCGCCCGCGGGGCCGAGCGCCGCAAGGGCAACTTCCCCGGATCGACGCGCACGACGCCGCGCTGCGACGGAAACCAGATGCGCCCGACGGTGTCGACGGCGGCAGCGGGCTGCACACCGCCATTGCCCTCCAGTTCGGTCAGGCCGTCGGCGAGGCCCAGGGTCAGCGGCGACAGGAAGCGGCTGCGCCCCTCCAGAAACTCGGTCAGGCCGGTACGGGTCAGGCGGAAGATGCCCTGGTTGCTGTTGACCCACAGATTGCCACTGGCGTCCTCGACCACCGCATGCGGGCTGTTCGAAGGCAAGCCAGCAGCGCGACCGATGAACCGTGCGCGACTGCCCGTGGCGTCATCAGCATCGATGCGCACCAATCCGCGACCTTCGGTGCAGCCCCACAGTGTACCGTCTCTGGCGCGGAACAGGCCGCGCACCGGCAAGCCAGCCAACAGCGCGCTCGCGACTGCATGCACGCCGCCGGCATCGATCCGCCAAAGGCCCTGGTGACTGGCCAGATGCACGCTGCCGTCCGAACCGTGCAGGATGGCGTTGACGCGTACGACACTATCCCCGGGCCCTATGCGCTGCCACTGTTCGCCATCCTGGCGCCACGCACCGGCACCGCCACCCACCCAGAGTCGATCATCGGACGCAAAGCTGAGCGCGAGGATCTGCTGCTCCTGGAGCGGCGGCGGCAGCGCGACGGGCTGGAAGCGTTCGCTGTCGGCGGCTTTGCGATACAGACCCGGGGCGAACGTCGCAGCGTAGATGCTCTGGTCGGGCGCCACGGATACCACCCAGGGGTTGAGCCCCGGCAGGCCTGACTCCAGGCCGTAGGTGCGTACCGTTCCGTCGGTTGCGACGTGCTGGAGGCCGCCACCGAGGCTGCCCAGCCACATGCTGCCGTCGCCAGCCTCGGACACTGCGTAGATGTTGTCATTGACCATCGAGTTGTCGACATTGAGCAGATCGACGCGCGTCGGGTACAGGGCGTACAGGCCGTCGCGCAGCGTGCTGACCCAGACGCTGCCGGCGCTGTCGAAATGCAGATCGCGCACTTCCCCACGACTTTTCAGCTGTGCGACCTCGCCGCGGTACAGATCTCCGTCGTGGGAGCGCCACAGCGTTCCGTCTGGTGCGAGCCAACTGCGCGAACCCGTCAGCGATGGCGGGCCGACACGCACAGCTGTGGATAAGCCGGGGTCGACGCGATACAAGCCGAGATCGGAACCGACCCAGATGCCGGTATTCGGGTCGGCGCGCATTTGCACCACGATGATTCGGTTGCCGTCGGGGGTCGTTACCGGGTCACCGCCGTCGGCCGTTACCCGCAGCAGATCGAGATCGGTGGCCAACAGCAGTTCACCGGCGTCGGTGGCGACGGCGAGCGGCGTTTCCGCCAGCCTGGGCCGCAGCACCAGATCGGGATCGGCGTAGACCAGGCGATGACCGTTGGCGTCATCGAGGTACACGCCCTCATGGTGGACCACCAGCCACAGCGCGCCGTCGCCCGCACTGAGCGCAAGTGCGACCTGGCCAGGCGAGGCGAATTGTTTGCGCAGAGAGAACTTGCCCTGGCCGTCCGGACAGAACCAGCCGCGATTCAGCGTCAGGCAGAGGGTCGACGGATCAACATAATGAATGGGGGATTCAGGATCTGCGGAATCCGGGCGGATGCGTGTGATCCCGGACGAATGCACGGCGAGGAGTTCACCGCGTGAAGACAGGGCATACACGCGCCGCGCGGAATCAGCATGCAGCGAATTGATCCGGTTGCCCGACATGTCGGGATTGCTGGCGGCGTCGTAGACGGTGAACTCGCGACCGTCGAAGCGTGCCAGGCCGTCGTGCGTCGCTACCCACAGGAATCCGTCGGCGTCGATGCGTGCCGCGCTGGCGCTGGCCACCGGCAGGCCCTCGGTGGAACTCAGATGGCGGACCACCATCGGTCGACCCAACGCCCCGGAGCAGACCAGCAGCGATCCAAGCATCAGGCCGATCCGATCTCGTGGGCCGAAGCACCGCATTCAAAACCTGGTCATCTGCAGAGCGGCCGATCATGCCATAGGGGTCAAAGGCCCACGGAAAGCGCAACGCTCGGTCCTGCCCAGTGAACGCAACGGCGCTGCGAACACCCGGCAACGGGGTGGGATTTCGTTGGTCGGTGTGCGGCGAAGTCGTTCCCCGGCGGCGCTTGAGGCGAGCACCCGGTGTACGCGATGGAGCCGCGTACACCGGGCTGCGGGACAGGCTTTCGTAGGCCAGGGTTCGGCGAAGGCGTTCCACGGCGCTGCGGCCGCTCAGCGCAGCGCCGCCGTCTCCACCAGCCAGCCCGCCGCCGTCTGCCGCGCGGTCCAGCTCAGGCTCGGCTCGCCGGGCAGCGCCGTCCACGCGCCGAGGCGCAGGCGGCCGTTGCCGGCGCGCTGCGCCACCGCGTACTGGATCGTGGCCTCGTTCAGTCGCGCGTAGACACGCACCGCCTCGCCCTGCGCGTCTCGCAGGCGGAATGCGACGCTGGCTTCGTCGCCAAGCGAGCGCCCGAGGGCCAGCGCCGGGATGCGCACGCTGCCGGTGGGCGCGTTCACCTGCGGGTCCTCGAAGCCATTGGCGAACAGCCCGTCGAGCAAATCGGTGTCGGTCGCGCTGTTGTTGCCCAGCACCGGATCCTCGATGGTGGTGTCCGCCGGCAGGGTGATCGCCGCGGTGTTGGCGATGCTCGCCGGGCTGCCGTCCACGTTGCCGTAGAAGGTCAAGTTCAGCAGGCCGCCGACCGGGAAGCTGGCGATGGTGACATCCAGGTTGCCCGTGCCGCCGGTCACCGGACAGGCCACACCACCAGAGGCGTCGCAGGTCCAGGTCACGTCGATCAGGCCGGCCGGGATGGCGTCGGTGATGCGGATATTCGCCGCCGCGTCCGGCCCAAGGTTGCGCACGATCACCGAGTAGACCAGCAGATCGCCGGGCTCGTAAGTCGGCACGCCGTCGCTCTTGGTCAGCGACAGATCCGACAACGCATACACCAAGGTCTGCGCATTGCCCGCGCCGCTGCTGCTCGAGCCGCTGAAGTTGCCATCGCCGGCGTAACTGGCGCTCACCGTGCGGTTGCCGAGGGCGTCGAAGCTCAGGTCGCAAGCGGTCGCCGGCAGCGTGGCCGTGCAGCTGGCCGATCCGCTGCTCAGGGTCACCGTACCGGTCGGCGTGCCCGCACCCGGCGCGTTGACGCTGAGGGCGAAGCTGAAGCTCGTCGGCTGGTTGATCCGGCTACGGGTCGGGCCGGTGACGCTGATGCTGGTGCTGGCCGGATCGACCTGGTGGCTGGTGGTGCCGCTGCTGTCGCCGAAGGCCGTGGTCGCGGCGGTGTAGCTCGCGGTCAGGGTCTTGGCGCCGGCGGTGGTGCTGGTCAGGGCGCAGCTCGCCGTCGCGTTCGGCGCGGTGCCTGCCGTCAGCGTCACCGGACCGCAGCTCGCGCTGCCGTCGCTGATGGTCACCGTGCCGCTGGGCGACAGCGTCTGCGCCGCCACCGTGACGCTCACCGTGTACGGCTGGCCGACCACGGACGGATCGGGCAGGTCGGAGGTGATCGTGGTCGTGGTCGGCTGCTGGTCGTCGTCCTCGATGGTGCCGGTGCCGGTCAGCATGCCTGGCGTGGCATTGGCGATGCCGGTCAGCTCGACGCTGAAGGTCTCGTTGCCTTCGAAGGTGGTGTTGCCGTTGATCGTCACCGGAATGGTCAGGCTGCTATCGCCGGCCGGAATGGTCAGGCTGCCGGACGGGATGGCCACGTAGTCGTTGTCCGCCACCGTCGCGCTGCCATCGGCCGTGGCCCGCGTGAAGCTCACATCGCGACCGGAGACCGCCGACAGGCTGACCGTGAAGGTCATCGTGCTGGTGCCGGCATCGCCTTCAGGCTGGCTCGGGCTGGTGATCGACAGCGTCGGCGTGGCGTCATCGTCGAGGATGGTGCCGGTGGCCACCGCGGTACCGAGCGTCACGTCGCCGGTGGCGGTCAGGCCCGAGAGCGTCAGCGTGTAGGTCTCGTCGTCCTCGTCCAGCGCGTCGCTGGCGATGGCCACGTTGACCGTTTGCGCGGTGGTGCTGCTGGCCGGGAAGCTGACCGTGGCGCCGCTGATCGGCGTGTAGTCGGCCGCGGTCGCGGTGCCGTTGGCGCTGTTCAGCGTCAGGGTCACGCCCGAAGCCACCGGGTTGCTCAGGGTCACGCTGAAGGCCATCGGGGTGCTGCCTTCCAACTGGCTGAGCGCCGCCGGCGCGAAGTTCACCACCGCGCTGTCGTTGTCCGTGATGGCCACGCTGATCGCCGGCAGCGCCTGGCTGTAGTTCGGGTCGCTGCTGGTGACCGACTGGTTGATGCTCGCGGTGTGCGGGCCTTCGACCACACTGTCGTCGGTGGCGGTGACGGTCACGGTCTGCGGCACGTTCCAGTTGGCCGGTGTGAAGGTCAGGCCCGGCGGCGCCAGGCTGATCTGGGCGGTGGTCGACAGCACCACAGTCACATTGCCCGTCGGCTCGCTCTGCAGCACCACGGTGTAGCTGTCGGTGGCAGCGCCCTCGGTCACGGCGGTGTTGCCGCCGGACTCGGTCACGGTCACGCCGGCAGTGTCGTTGTCTGTGACCTGGACGCTGACTGCGGGCACCACGAAGTTGTTGTAGTTGCTGTCGCCGCTGGTGACCGCAAAGCTCACCGAACCGGTGTGCGGGCTGGCTTCGTCGATGTCGTCGTCGATGGCCGTCACGGTCACCGGTTGCGGCGTGTCCCAGTTGGCGCTGGTGAAGGTCAGCGAGGATGGCGTCGTCGTCACCTGGCTGCCGGTCAGCGCGATGCTCACGTCGGCCGTCGGCTGGCTGGTCAGCACCACCGTGTAGCTGTCCGTAGCGCCGCCCTCGGTGACGGCGGTGCCGCCGCTCTCGGTGATGGTCACGCCCGGGGTGTCGTTGTCGGTGATGCTGACGGTGGTCGCTGCGCGGCCGAGGGTGATGTTGGGCGTGACGAAGCCATTGCCCAAGGTCAGGTCGAAGGCCTCGCCAGCCTCGCTGATCGCGTCGTCGATCAGGTTGGCGGTCGCGTTCAGCGCCGCGCCGTTCAGCGCGCCAGCGGGGAAGCTCAGGCTGCTGGTCGCCAGCGTGAAGTCCTCGGGCTCGGTCGCGGTGCCTTCGGTGAAGCCCACCGGCACCACGATGGCGTTCTGCAGGCTCGGCGTGCCAACGCCATCGGCGGTCAGGGTCAGGACCACCGGCTTGCTGAAGCTGCCGGCACCTTCGCTGACCGTGTCATTGGCCGGCGCAAACGCCACCTGCGCCAGATCGTTGTCGGCAATGCTGACCGACTGCGTGCCGCTGGCGCTGAGCGCGCCTGCGCCGGTGACCGCGCCGAAGCCGAGCGTGAAGGTCTCGACGTTCTCGATCAGCACGTCGTTGGCGATGCTGACCGAGATCGGCTGGTCAACCGGCGACGGCGCATTCGCCGCAAACACCAGGCTGCCGGTGCTGCGGGTGTAGTCGGCCGGGGTCGCTGCGCTGCCCGCGGTGTCGCTGAGGGCCACACTGACGGCGGCTTCGGAGGCCAGCGGACCGGTACCCGTCCCGCTGATCGTCAGGCGTCCGGTAGCCCCGTAGGTGCCCGCCGACTCGCTGGTGCTGCCGGTGGGCGCGGTGAACGCGATTGCGCCCGACTCGTCGTCGGTCAGGGTCAGCACATGCGTGCCGCTGACCGTGCCGGGGCTGCCGACCAGACCGAAATTCAGCGTGCCGGTTTCGTCGCCTTCGAGGAGGCGGTCATTGATGAGCGTCAGGCTGATCGGCAGGATGGCGTTGTGGGCGCTGCCGGCCGCAAAGGTCACCTGGGCCCTATCCAGGCTGAGGTCGGCCAGCTCGGCACTGCCAAGCACCAGGAACACGTTCGCCGACATGTCGGTCGCGATGGTGCCGCCCGGGGTGCCGTTGGCCACGAGGTTGAGGCGTGCGTTGACCACGTGCGTGCCGGCAGTCTCGCTGACACTGCTGCTCGCGAGGGCGAAGGTGATTTCCCGCGTGTCGTTCTCGCCGATGCTGACCGCGACATCCGCCGGATCGATCGCAGCATAGAAGGGATCGCTGCTGGCCGCGGCCTGCACGATGGTGGTGCCGTGCGGATTGGCTTCGATCACGGTGTCGTCGACCGCCACCACCGGAACCGTGATCGCCAGGTTCCAGTTACCCGGCGTGAACAGCAGCGACACTGTACCGTCCGTATCGCCGTTGACGACGACCTGGGCCGGATCGAAGGTGAGGTTGACGGTGACGTCCGCCGTCGGCTGGCTGTTCAGCACCACCGAGTAGCTGTCGTTGGCACCGCCTTCGACCACGCTCGTGTTGCCGCCGCTCTCGGTGACGGTGATCCCCGGGGTGTCGTTGTCGGTGATCGTGACCACGTGGGTGCCGGACGCAGTGCCGCTGCCGGTGACCGCGCCAAAGCCGAGTGTGAAGGTCTCATCGGACTCGGTGATGATGTCGTCGACGATGGCGATCGCGATCGGCTGGGTGGCGGCACTCTGAGCGGCCGCGGCAAAGACCACGCTGGTGGTCGACAGGGTGTAATCCGCCGGGGTGGCCGTTCCCGGCGACTGTGTGACCGCGACGGTCAGCGGCGACGCCAGCGACGCCGTGCCGCTGCCCACGGCCGTGATCGTCAGCAGGGCATTGACGCTGTGCGGCGTGGTGGCTTCGCCGACGGTACTGGTCGGCGCCTGGAAACTCACCACCGCCGTGTCGTTGTCGGTGATCGTCAGCGTGGCGCCCGGACCGGACGCGCTGATCGCGCCGGTGGTTCCGCCGAGGCTGGCGGTGAAGTTCTCGGTGCCTTCCACCAGGACATCCTCGCCGATGCTCACCGGTGCGCTTTGGGTCGCGCCGTTGGCGGATCCCGCGCTGAAGTTCACGGTCGCGGTGTTGCTCGGTCCGCTGAAGGAGAAGTCGCCGGTGCCGCCGCCGTAGCTGGCAGTGCCATCGACCAGGTTGATCTGGACGCTGGCGGCGCCCTCCAGCGTGTTGCCGGCGCCGGTGTTCAGGGTGACGGTCAGCGGCGTGCTGCCCGCCGACTCACTCACGCTTGCGTTGCCGCTGAGCGTGACCGTGGCCGATTGCGCGTCGGTGATCGTGCCGGAGAACGGGGTCGGCGACACACTGGTCCCAAGCGGCGCGCCGGTGATCGACAGCGTCAGCGAGTAGCTCTCGTTGCCCTCGACCAGGGTGTCGACATTGTGCGCGGCCGTCACCGCAACGGTGGCGAGGTCGACCGAGTTGGTGAACGAGACACTCGGCGTGAACGCGCCCAGATCGGCCGCTTCCGCGCTTACCAGGGTCTGGCCGATGCTGGCGTCGATGGTGCCTTCAAGGGTTGGCGTTCCGCCAGCCGGGGAGGCCGTGATGTCAAGGCGCACCGTGGTGATGTTGTTCGCGCCCTCGGCAGCACTGGCGCTGGCCGGCACCCATTCGAGCACTGCCGACTCGTCGTCGACGATGCTTACCGGCAAGTTGTTGCCGGCATTGCCATCGATACGGGCGGTGATGCCATGGTAGATCGCGTCGGCGCTGGTGAATGCATGGACCAGGTTGCCGCTGTGGTTGCCTTCCAGCGCACGATCGTTGACCGCGGCCACGGAGATGACCTGCGGCGTATTCCAGTTGGCCGTGGTGAAGCTGATGTCGAAGATGCCATCGGTATCGCCGTTGACGCTGAGGTCGCTGGCGGGGAAGGCGATGGCGACGTTGACCGTGGCGGCGGGCTGGCTGTCGAGCACGATGGTGTAGGTATCGGTGCTGCCCGATTCGCTGACGGCGGTGCTGCCGGCCGTCTGCGCGATGCCGACGCCGGCGGTGTCGTTGTCGGCCACATTGACCGTGACATCGGCCACCACAAGGTTGTTGAAGCGCGACTGGGCACTGCTGGTGTTGGCGCTGACGATGGTGACGGCTTCGGGATCGACCTCGTCGATGCCGTCATCGACTGCGCGCACGGCCACGCTGACGCCCGTGGTGGCGTTGGCCGGGGTCAGGGTGACAGTCTGCGGCGACGCGCCAAAGCCGCTGCCCGCGTTGACCTGGACATCGGTGCCGAAGGTCAGCTCGATGGTGACGTTCGAGGTCGGCGTCTGGTTCAACGACACGCTGAAGTTGTCGCTGGTCGGTCCGGTTTCGGACACGGCGAGCGTGGTCGGCGTGACGGTGACTTCGGGCGCCTCCTCGAACAGGTAGGCGGCGCCGACGCCATTGCCCGCGGCGTCATGCAGCGGTGCGCCAACGGCGAAGATGCCGTTGGCCATCGCCAGCGTTCCACCGAATTCGTCGTTGGCGAGCAGGTCGGCGGGCAGTGCGATGGCGCTTTCGCTGAAACTGCTGCCGCTGCGCGAGAAGACGTAAGCACTGCCGGCGCGCCCGTTGGTCGCAGGAGCGCCGACCAGAAGGCGGGTGTCGTCGAGGTCGACTTCAAACCCGAACTGACCCGGCGAGCCACTCGGTGAGAGGGTCTGCACATTGGTGTAGCCGGGGCCGGTGAACACATGCACCGCGCCGCTGGTGGCTGGGGACGCGGTGGGCGCGCCGACGGCCAGACGTCCGTTGAAAATCGAAATGCTGTTGCCAAAGAACCGCGTGGCAGGTGTCGGATTGGCCAGGCTGACGACACTGGCGAACGTGGCGCCGCTGAACACCCACGCCGCGCCCTCGTTCGCATTCAGGAAGAGCGCCCCGACCGCGATGCTCTCATCGTTGGCGGTGCCGGCGGCTGGCTCGTCAACGGACACGCTATAGCCGGCGCCCGCGCCCGGCGTCAGGCCCGGGATCGGCAGCGCAATCGCTCCCGTCATGAAGGTCAGGTCACGGTAGGCGTAGACCGCCCCGGTGTTTGAATTCTCGCCAGTGGCACTGACCGTGAGCACATCACCCATCAGGTCAACGCGATTGCCGAAGAAGGCATTCGCCGATGGGCTCGGCGCCGTCCGCTCCAGCGTCTGGACCCATTCGGTTCCATTGAACAAGAACACATAGGCGGCGCCCGCGTCGTTGGTGGCGGTCGGGAAACCATCGAAAGTGGGGGCGCCGACAACCAGGCGATTTCCGTCCACGCTGATTCCCTGCCCAAAATGATCGCCAGCGGCCCCGTACAGCGCTGTCAACTTGCTGTGCGGCGTCCAGATGCCGGCATTGTTGCGGTACATGTAGACCGCGCCCGCATCGGCACCCTTCGCGTTGTCATCACCCTCCACGCCGACGGCAAGCCATTGACTGCTCATGGCGGTTCGATCACTGAATTGCTGGTTCAGCGACAGGGTGGGCAAGTCTTCCAGCGCATTCACCGGTGTGGCCGCCGTGTCGACGGCCCAAGTGACGCCCGGCTTGTTCAGCGAGGTCAGCGAGCCGGCGCGCGGCACCTGGCCGAGGCGTGTTCCCGGCGCGCTGACTACCGCCAGCGTACCGGCCATGGCAACGGACCGACCGTACTGGTGTCCGGCAGCTGCACCGGTCTGCGCCAGGTTGATGGTGTTGGTGGCCCAGATCGAGCCGTTGTAGGCATAGGTATTCGCTTGCCCGGCCGACGCCTGTGCGGACACCGCTTGCGAGGGCCGGCCGGCAATCGCGTTGTCGCCATCGAGCGCAACGCTGTAGCCCTGGTGCCCATTCACGTTGCCAGCGGCCGCGGAAGCATGGCTGAAGTTGAGCGTGCCATCGTTGAAGAATGCGACCGAGCCGGTATCGACGAAGCCGCTGTTGTCGGACAGTGGTGCGCCTACCAGCGAGCGCGAAGCCGAATCCGCGGCCCCGGGATTGGAGTCCCAGATCGCGACACTTTGACCGAAGCCCATGCCGGATTCGGCGATAGCCGGCGACAGCGTGTGCTTGAGACCGAAGGCATTGGAACCGCCGAGGTCCTGGCGAAAGACAAATGCCTGTCCGATCCGGTCGCCGCTTGGATTGGACGCGTACGGCGCGCCGATGATCAGGTACTCACCGGACACGTCGACCGAGGCGCCGAAGGCGTTGCCCAAGTTGCCGACCTTGGGCAGCGCAGCCGCGCCCCAGGCATTGGTGCCGCCGTTGTTGCGCGATCGGATGGACACCGAGCCGTCGTTGGTCACCCCATCATTCGGCTCGCCAATGGCCGCGATGTCGCCGAAAAGCGCCACGGCGGCGCCAAACCGGCCGTCTGTCTCGGCGCCCGGTGGATCGATGGTGACGGTGGTGAAGCTGAACCCGGTGGACGATGCGTCCGTGTCCGAAAAGATGAAGGCGCGGCCCTGGTTGACCTGCGCGGCATCCCACTGTGGGGCGCCGACGATCACGGTCACCAGTCCGCCCGCCTCATAGATATCGACATCCGAGCCGAAGCCGCTGCCGGCCTGTTCCGTCGGCGGCGCGAGCTTGCGCCGGAACACCCAGGCACCTGCGACGCGTTCGTAGATGGACACCGAACCGCTGCGCGCCGGACCATTCGGCGAACCGACCGCCATCCAGGTCTGGTGCATGGCCACCGATTCACCCATGCGCTCATCCGGGACATTCAGCGGTACGTCGACCGTGAAGTCGGAGGGCAGGGCCTTCTGGATCTGGACCACGGCCGCGGACAAAGGCGCCGCGGGCAGCAGCAACAGGCCACAGGCCAGGCCGAGGGTGCGCAAGGACTTGTTTGAGCGAAGGCTGTTCATGGTTTTCCTCCGGCTCAGTTGAACGGGAACGCGGCGGGCAGGGTTGGGTCGGTACACGTGGCGCTGGTGATGTTGTTCAGCACTCCCACCGATGACGAAATGCCAAGCGTGTTGTTGGCATTCAGGTAGTTCTGCGCGTTCACATCGCCGGTACCGCTCATGCCCTCCAGCCGCAAGATGGTGGAGCTGATGTAGTAGAGGTCGATGGCGGGCAATCCGCTGCTGCCGGCTGCCACCTGGTTGTTGCGGATGTCGAAACAGGCGCGGTTGAAATTGGCAGATCCGGAATCGAAAGTCAGGTCGACCGTGCGCCAGAAGGCCTTGGTGGGCGAAATCGGGAACTGGCTGTTGGTCAGGGTGATCTGGGCGTTCGCATCGCTGCCGCTGATCGCGCCATTGCCGGAGAAGTAGAACGATGAGCCCGCGGTGCCGCGGGCGTCCGCACATTGTTGAACGAGAGGATCAGGTCGTAGTTGGTGGTGCCGGAACCGCCGGTGTTGGCACCGTCCGAGAAGATGCCGACGGCATCGCCTTCGTGCGCGTTGTAGATATAGAGGTCGCTGACCACGCCGTTGGTGGTGGTGAAATCACCGCCTTCGATCTCGACGATTCCGAGGGCGAACTCGCCGGTGTAGTTGCGGATGTCGTTCGAGAACAGCCGGAAATTCAGGGTGCTGTTGCCCTGGGCATTGCGCAGGCTGATCGCGACCTCGCCATTGTTGGTATTCGAAGGGCCAGCGTAGGGTTCCGCGGTAAAGGCACTGGAGACGACAGCGAGGTCCATGCGTGCCCCGCTGTTGCCTTCCGGATTGGCGGTCAGGGCGATGCCGTCGATATCCTCGAAAACCGCATTCTGGATGAAGGCATTGATCCGCGCGGTGCCGTCCGCGCGCAACAGGATGCCGTTACCATTGCAGTTGCCGCCACCGCAGGCCGTCGTCGTGATGTTGTTGCGCAGGGTCATGTTGGTCCAACGGAAATCCAGGTTTCCGCTGAAGTTCTCCAGGTACAAACCGTTGTCGGTGAAGTTCTGGATGATGCTGTTGTTGATATCGAGGGTGCCACTGACCTGAGCGCCGGAGACGGCGCCCTCACGGAAATTGAAAACGTGCTCGTTGTCGGCGTTGCCAATATTGTTGAAATCGACGTTCGAGAAGATGTTGTTGGTGCCGGTGATCCCGGTGCCGGTCACGCCATGCCCGCCGGTCCCGTTGACGATGACGTCGGTCGCCCGGAAATCCTGGATGTTGGTCAGGTCGAAGGCGTTGTCGACAATATTGGTGAAGGTGCCGCCGAGTCCGTCGCTGTGCACATTGACGAAATTGAGATCGCCCATGATCGTGAAATCGCCGGTGTTGTTGCTCAAGCGCACACCGTCCAGGGCCCCATTGATGTCGAGTTCCTGGATGTTCGCGGAAATGCTCGAGTTGGCGATCTCGACACCGGCAGTCGTCTTGGCGCCCAGGTTGACCAGAGTCTCGACCAGCAACAGGCCGCTGGTCCGGTTGAGATTGATGCCGTGAGTACCCGCGCCAGTGCTGGTGATCGTGGCGAATGTCAGGACCACTTCATGCAGGGTGGCGTGATTGACGACCAACGCTGTCGCATTGCCCGTCACATCCAGAAGACAGTGGTCACGCGGCCCGGGCTGGCATTGGCGTAATTGATGTTCAGAGCGGTCGCGGCATTGGTGTAGATCGCGACATTGCCCAGGTTGACCCTGCCGGTGTTGCCGCCAAGCGCGACGGGCGTGGTGGCGAAGCGGGCGCCGGCAGTGCCGAGGTTGAGATTTGTGAAGGTGACATTGCGGGCATTGTTGTTGATGACGACCCCACCCGATGCGTTGCTGCCAGTCACCGCCAGACCGACGATGTTGACTGCAGGGCCGGCATTCGCCTTGTTGATGGTTCCGCCGTAGGTGAAGTTGAGCGCATTGGTACCGGCGCCGTTGACCAGGTTCACCACGGCATTGCTGGCACCGGCGGTGCTGTTGAGCGTGCCGGCGGCCGCGGTCACGGTGCCGGCGCAGCCATCGAAGGACACGCCATTGCTGCCGCCGGCCGCCGTCAGCGTGGCCAGCGCCAGATTCGCGGTGCCGCCGGTGCAGACCACCGCGGGGCCCGCGCTGGTGGTGATCGCACTGGTGTTGTTGCTGACGGTCAGGGCTGCGTTGGTCAGTGAGATGCCGACGGTGCCGCCGGTCGAGGTCAGCGTGGCCAGTTGCAGCAGGAAGTCGCTGGCGGAGGCGCTGTTGACGCGGATGGCCTCGGTGGTCGGACTGCTGATGGTCGTGGTGCCGGTGACGATGACGTCGTTGTTGCCCACCGGGCTGTCCACGCTGATGCCGCGCGCGTTGCTGCTGGTCGATGACAGTGTGGTGAAGGTGGCATTCGCCACGAGATTCACGTTTTCCAGGTACAACGCCGGGCCGTCGGTGGACGTCAGCACGCTGTTGGTGCCGTCGATGCGCAGACGACCACCGTCAGAGCTGAAGGCCTGGGTGTCGGTGCTGGTCGCATCGGCGAGCACACCTTCGGCGAAGATCACTCGCGATGTCGCATTGTTGCCCTGAAGCCGGATCAGCGGTTCACTCGCGGCGCCGCCGTTCAGATCGACACCTGCCAGGGTCACGGTTCCGGCGGCGCCCTGCGTGGTGATGGCCAGTCCGCGGGTGTTGCTGCTGCTGAGATCGCTGGCGCTGTCGAAGGTGATCGTGCCACTGTTGTCCGAGACATTCAGCACGTAGCCGCCGGTGAAGGCGGACACAGTGGTTCCGAACAGACTGACTGCGGCCGCGTTGTTGAGGAAGGACAGGGCTGATCCGGTCGCCTGGGTAGCGCCAGTGATGGCGACGCCCTGGATCGTGATCACGCCCGCGCTGTTGATGAACTCGATCGCACCGCTGGCTCCGGCGGCAGAAGCAATGCCAATGCCCTCCAGCGTGAAGCCGCCGGCCCCGTTGCCGGAAATGGCCTTGCCGCCGGAATTGGCGATATTGAACTCGCGGACACGGCCGCCAGCGCCGAACAACTCGATCAAGGGGAAGCTGTTGCCGGACGAAATCAGCGGCCGGGTGCCTGGCGGAACATCGTTGGCGGTGCCGACCAGATCGAGGCCCGCCGCCTCGCCAAACAGCTTCTGCCCGGGTTCCAGGTCGAAGGTCACATCGTAGGTGCCGGCAAACACGAAAATGGTGTCGCCGTTGGCGTCCATATCGCCGACGCCGGAAGCGCCGTTGAGCGGGGCGAAGCTGTTGAACGGCGCCGAGCGCGTTCCGTTGCCGCCCGCCGGTGCGCTGTCGTCGACGAACCAGACGGTTTCGCCACTCACGTCGATGCTGACCAGAGCAGTGCTCGCGCCGGTGGCGTCGCGCACGGTGTACTGGAAGCTGTCGACGCCGCGGAAGCCCGGCACCGGCTGGTAGCTGAAGCTGCCGTCGGCGGCGACGATCACGCGCCCGCCAAACTGGCTGAACTCGTCGCTGGACTCGAGCCGGTGAGTCGTTGCATTGAAGCCGGTGTCGTTGGCCAGCAGGCCGGAACCGACGGGCACGCTCAACGAGGCATTGACGTTGACACTGTAGCTGTCATTGGCAACCGTGGGCGCCGCGCCGGCGGTGGACGCGGCAGCGCACGCAAGCGCCGCAGCCAACCAGTGAGAGGACCTGAAGACCGGTGCGGGCATACGCGAACTCCCAGTGCCGCGGGCGTGGCGATACACGTCCACGCGGCGCAATCAGTTGTCGATTTCACGGTTCGGGCCCCGGCCCTACCGCTCGTCGGACAATACGCCGAATACGTGTCAATGGGAGTACGCACTCTTGCGAATTCAGCGCAGCCAGGGCGCGTCAGGCTCGCGGTTGTTCCAGCCCAGTTGCGCGGCGGCCGCGCCCAGCACCTTCGACTCGATGCACCCATCCTGGTGCAATGCGCGCAGCGCCGCGAACGCGATCGCGGACGCATCCACCTCGAAGAAATCGCGCAGTCCGGCACGGGTGTCGCTGCGGCCAAAGCCGTCGGTGCCGAGCGTGACGTAGCGCCGCGGCACCGCGGCGCGGATCAGTTCCGGCAATGCGCGCAGATAGTCGCTGGCGGCGATCACCGGCCCGGAGGTTGCCGCGAGCTGGCGCGAGACATAGGCCACCGGCGCCGGCTCGTCCCAGCGCACGCGCGCCAGACGCTCGCAGTCGATCGCATCGCGGTGCAGTTCGGTCCCGCTGGTCACGCTCCACACCTGGGCGTCGACGCCGAGCTCCGCGAGGAGGTCCGCGGCTTTCAGGGCCTGCGGAAGGATGGCGCCGGAGGCGAGGAGCTGAACCTGGGGACGGCGGGATTCGGGAATGGGGAACGGGGAATCGGTGGCGGAACGCGCACGACGCCCCTTCAGCTTCCCAGGCCTTCGCCTATTCCCGGATGCGTTGTTGCGGGCCTAACTGCGCAGGAAGCCGCTTGCGCCGCGAAGCCGTCCGCAACACTCGTAGCTCCCGATCGGTCAGACCCGCAAGAAGGTGGGCCGCCGCGCCACCAATTCCCCATTCCCGAGTCCCGAGCCCCGGGCTCACGCAGTACATCCCCCTCAGCACGCCCTCCCGCACGCCCGCCGGCATCGACGGCTGCGGGTAGTTCTCGTTGCCAACGGTCAGGTAATAGAAGACGTCGTTCTGCTCGCCGAGCATCTCCTCGATGCCGCGCTGCACGATCAGGGCCACCTCGTAGGCGAAGGCCGGGTCGTAGGCGCGGCAGTTCGGCACGCCGGCGAAGCCGAGATGGCTGGCGCCGTCCTGGTGCTGCAGGCCCTCGCCGCCGAGGGTGGTGCGGCCGCTGGTGGCGCCGAGCAGGAAACCACGCGCACGCTGGTCGGCCGCGGCCCAGATCAGATCGCCGACGCGCTGCCAGCCGAACATCGAGTAATAGATGTAGCAGGGCAGCATCGGCAGGTCGTGGGTCGAATAACTCGTCGCCGCAGCGATCCACGAGCTGATCGCACCGGCTTCGCTGATGCCCTCCTCCAGGATCTGGCCGCTTTTCTCCTCGCGGTAGTAGAGCATCGAGCCGAGGTCCTCGGGCTCGTACTGCTGGCCGTGCGGCGCGTAGATGCCGACCTGGCGGAACAGGCTGGCCATACCGAAGGTGCGCGCCTCGTCGGCGACGATTGGCACCACGCGCGGGCCGAGCGCTGCGTCCTTCAGCAGGTTGCCGAGCATGCGCACCACCGCCATCGTGGTCGACATCTCCTTGGCCTCGGCCTCCAGCGCAAACTTCGCGAAGGACTCCACCGCGGGCACCGGCAGCTTCTCGCTGCTGCGCGCCCGGCGGCGCGGAAGCTGGCCGCCGAGTGCCGCGCGGCGCGCGTGCAGGTAGCGCATTTCCGGGCTGTCCTCGGCCGGCTTGTAGAAGCGCAACTGCTCGACCTCGGCATCCGCCAGCGGCAGCCCGAAGCGGTCGCGGAAGGCACGCAGCTCGTCGATGTCGAGCTTCTTCTGCTGGTGGGTGGTCATGCGGCCCTGGCCGGCCTTGCCCATGCCGAAGCCCTTCATGGTCTTGGCCAGCACTACGGTCGGTTGGCCCTTGTGCGCCAGTGCGTGGGCATAGGCCGCGTGCAGCTTGCGCGCATCGTGGCCGCCGCGTTTCAGACGATCGATGTCGCCGTCCGACAGGCCCTCGACCAGCCCCGCGAGCTCCGCGTTCTGGCCGAAAAAGCGCTCGCGGTTGTAGGCGCCGTCGTTGGCGGAGAAGGTCTGGAACTGGCCGTCGACGGTGTGCGCGAAGGCGCGCAGCAGCTCGCCGCCGGTGTCGCGCGCGAACAGCGCGTCCCAATCGGAGCCCCACAGCACCTTGATCACGTTCCAGCCAGCGCCGGTGAACAGCGCCTCCAGCTCATCGATCACCCGGCTGTTGCCGCGCACCGGACCGTCGAGGCGCTGCAGATTGCAGTTGATGACGAAGGTCAGGTTGTCCAGCCGCTCACGCGCGGCGAGCGAGAGCGCGCCGATCGATTCGGGCTCGTCCATCTCGCCATCGCCGAAGAAGCCCCAGACGCGCCGGCCGTGGGTGGTCGCAAGACCCCGATGTTCGAGATAGCGCAGGAAGCGCGCCTGGTAGATCGCGCTGATCGGACCCAGGCCCATCGAGCCGGTCGGGAACTGCCAGAAATCCGGCATCAGCCAGGGATGCGGGTAGGAACACAGGCCGGGCGCGCCGATCTCGCGACGGTACCGCGCGAGCCGTTCCTCCGGCAGGAAGCCTTCGAGGTACGCACGCGCGTAAACACCAGGTGAGGAGTGCGGCTGGAAGTACACCAGGTCCGCGCCGTCCGGGTGGCCGGCGGCCTTGAAGAAATGGTGGAAGCCCACCTCGAACAAATCGGCCGCTGACGCATAGCTGGCAATATGCCCGCCTAGTTCGCCGGCCTCGGTATTGGCGCGCACCACCATCGCCAGCGCGTTCCAGCGCATCGCCGCGCCCAAGCGAGCTTCCAGTTCCAGATCGCCGGGGTAGGGCGGCTGCGCCGTGTGCGCAATGGTATTGCAGTAGGGCGTGATGCGCGCGCGGGCCGACTGCACGCCGCGCGTGAGGGCGTGGTCGGCCAGTCGATCGTAGAGGTACTGCGCGCGCTCCTTGCCGTCAATGTGGACGACCGCGTCGAGGGCCTCCAGCCATTCGCGCGTTTCCTCGGGATCGGCGTCCGCGACGGTCGGCGTCACCGCCAGCACACGTTCGGCGGCACGGGGAAAATCGCGGTCGTTTTCGGGGAGGGACATGCTGCACAGGCTCGACGGAAGCTGGGCGCGAAGACTAGGCTGGAATGGGCCACGGCGGCAGTCTCGCCGAATTCCCTTCGGTCGGCATCCGTGCACCCACGCCTGGTTCAACGTTTCTGCGCTTGCCCTACGATGCTGCGGCCCAAGGACCGGAGTCACTTTGATGCCTCGATTCCACCAGCATTCCTGGGCGTGCATGCGATGCCTACTGGCGGGTGTCGCACTGCTGCTGACGGGCGTTCCTGCCACTGCGTCGAGCCTCTACAAGTGCACCACCGCCAGCGGCGGCGTCATCTATGCAGACCGGCCCTGCGGCCAGACCGGCACGGCCGGCGAAGCCGTCGTGAGCCAACAATCGCTGGGGCAGCCATCGGAAAGCACCGCCGTCCCCGACGGGGCCGCCCTGACCCGGCGTTGCGCGGCGCCGGTCGGAAAACCCGTTGCCATCAAGGACGCGCTGGAACAGCTGCCGGAGCCGCAGCGCCTCGCCCTGATGGGCATCGTCCGTGGCATGGTCCTGGCCGGCGTCAAGCGCGAGGATTTCGACGCGATCCAGGCGCACCTCGACGGCCGTGGGACGCTGATGCTGTGCCGGGCGGTCGAGGGCGGCTGGCTGGCGCATCGGATCGAGGCAAACGGCCAGGTGTTCAGACTGTCACGCAGCGGGCGCGTCACCGTGCACAACGATGCCAACGACCCGGTCACGCTGGCCGGCCGCTGCGGGGATCTGGTGACCGCATGCTTCCAGCCCGGAGTGGCGGGACACTCGCTGGACCAATGCTTCGCCCATGCGCCGGTTTGCCCTGGCGGCAGGCTGACCCCGGATGCCCGGTGCTGTCCGCAGGCATGCAAGGACGCGTATCGCGAGCGACGGGCGGCGGGTGAGGATCCGCTGACGGTGTCGACCGAGGTGCTGTTTCCCCGCGAAGGTCCCGGGCAGTCGTGCACGCAGGTGCGCTGAGCGTGCTGGCGTGAACCCAAGGGCGATCACCGCCGTTCGCTCGGTTGCGGCTGTCGCAAGTGTGTAGTAACGTGCCTACATACTCGTTGGAGCGCAAGGTCATGACTGCAACCACCGTGTCCAGTCGCGAGTTCAACCAGAACGCCAGTGAAGCCAAGAAGGCCGCGAACGAGGGCCCAGTCTTCATCACCGACCGTGGCAAGCCCGCGCATGTGCTGCTTTCGATCGAGGACTATCGGCGCTTGATCGGGGCCGGCATGAGCCTCGCGCAAGCGGTCGCGCAGGACGATGCGCCGGATGTGGACTTTGAACCTGCGCGTCTGGGTCAGATCGCCCGGCCAGCCGAGTTCGATTGATGTACCTGCTCGACACCAACGTGGTGTCGGAGCTGCGCCGGCCACAGCGCGCCAACCCGCGCGTGCTCGCATGGGCAAACGCGCAAGCGGCGGCGAGTTGCTTCCTGTCAGTGATCAGCCTGCTGGAACTGGAACTGGGTGCGCTGAGGGTGGCGCGCCGGGACGCCGGACAAGGCGCATTGCTGCGCGAGTGGATCAACGATCAGGTATTGACCCGTTTTGACGGCCGGATCATGGCGGTGGACCTCAAGGTGGCTTTGCGTTGCGCAAGCCTGCATGTGCCTGACCCGCGCGCCGAGCGCGATGCGCTGATCGCAGCGACCGCGCTGGTGCATGGAATGACGGTAGTCACGCGCAATCTGGCGGACTTCGCACCCATCGGAGTCCAGACCCTGAATCCGTGGGACTGACCATACCGGGTCATAGGCCGGGTTTGAGGCGCAGTTGAACGGAAAGTGGCTTTGATCGCTTGCGACGTCACTTTCAGAGCCTTGTTCGGCTCCTGGCCGGGGGCCATTGCCGCGCAGTGTGGACTAGCGCCAGCACCCACAGGGTGTTTTGATCGACGTCGATTTCGTACACCAGCCGGTAACTCTCATGCGGAATCCACTCACGAGTGCCGAGGATCGTGCCGGTATGCCCAAGCATGGGGAAATCCGCCAGCCTGACGGCAGCGTCGGTGAACAACTGGTCCATTCGCACTGCGGCAGTCAGATCGTCTGCCGCAATGATGTCCCAGATGTCTCCGCGATCCTGCTCGGCCTCGGGTGTCCAGACAACTTTCACGCCTGGCCGGTCGCCTTGGCGCGTCGGGCGGCGAATTTGGCTTCGACCTCATCATTGGACTGGCCATGGCCTGCTCGCATGGAGGTCCGTGCCGCATCGACCTTGCGCTGCAGGAACGCGTCGTACTCGCGGGCCTGGCGCTGGCGCTGTACGAACTCGCGCATCAGCTCCCGCACCACCTGCGAGGCGGGACGGTGTGCCGCCTCAGCTTCGGCCATGAATTGATCCCGCAAGTCAGGTTCCAGCTTCATCGTGAAAACGGCTTCTTTCGACATGGCCACCTCGCGGGTCCAACTCATGATGACGTAGTATATACGTTGTCACTACCTCGCATCAGGACCCGGCCGAAAACCCGCCCTCAATGGTGCTCATGCCCTCCGGGCTTCGCCGTCGACACCGGCGCGTGCGCGGGCGGCAACGGTGCGCGGCGCACCGGATTGCCGAAGTCGGGATCGCGGCTGACGCACTGGGCCACGGTGCCGGACGGGTGGCGGTACCAACCGGGATCGCGGTAATCGCCGGGCGCCAGGTCGTCGCGCACCTTGATGACGCTGAACATGCCGCCCATCTCGAGGTTCCCGAACGGACCCTTGCCCATCATCATCGGCAGGGTGTTCTCGGGCCCGGGCATGTGGCCCATGTCGGTGTGGTCCTGGTGCTCGGCCATGCCGTGCTCGCCCATCGCCATGTAGCCCGGCAGCATCTTGCGGATCTCGGCCTCGATGCCGCGCTGGTCCACGCCCAGCGTATTTGGCACCTCGTGGCCCATGGCGTTCATCGTGTGGTGCGACTTGTGGCAGTGGAAGGCCCAGTCGCCGGCCTGGGCGATGAACTCGAGGTCGCGCGTCTGGCCTACGCCGACGATCTCGGTGACCTCGGTGCGCCACAGGTTCCGCGGCCAGCGTCCGCCATCGCCGCCAGTGACCCAGAAGCGCGGGCCGTGCATGTGGATCGGGTGTTCGTGCATCGACAAATTGGCGACGCGGATGCGCACCCGCTCGCCGCTACGCGCCACCAAAGGTTCGATCGCCGGGAACACCTTGGAGTTGAAGGTCCACAGGTCGAACTCGGTCATCACCGACGGGTCCGGTCGCCAGGTGCCCGGATGCAGTGCCCAGTTGTGCAACAGGATCGCGTAGTCGCGGTCGATGGGCTCGGGTTCCGGCTCGCGCGGGTGGATGATGAACAAACCCATCATGCCCACCGCCATCTGCACCATCTCGTCCGCATGCGGGTGGTACATGTGGGTACCGTGCTGCTTGAGCGTGAACTCGTACTCGTAAGTCTCGCCGGGCTTGATATGCGGCTGGGTCAGGCCGCCCACGCCGTCCATCCCGGAGGGCAGGTCGATCCCATGCCAGTGGATCGTGGTGTGCTCGGGCAGCCGGTTGGTCACGTAGATCCGCACCCGGTCGCCCTCGTCGACTTCGATCGTCGGCCCCG
The DNA here is from genome assembly GCA_016713135.1 of Rhodanobacteraceae bacterium. Taxonomy (NCBI): domain Bacteria; kingdom Pseudomonadati; phylum Pseudomonadota; class Gammaproteobacteria; order Lysobacterales; family Rhodanobacteraceae; species Rhodanobacteraceae bacterium. The sequence goes on from JADJPR010000006.1 coordinate 117,262, forward strand.
GCGTGCTGCCGTTGTAGCCCCAGCACTTCGCCCGCGTGCCCGGCGCGAACTCGTGCTCGATCTGCTCGGCGACCAGGTGGAAGACCTTGACCCCGTCGACCACTTGGTGGGGCAGGGTCCAGCCATTTGGCGTGCGCACCTTGGGATGCCGGCGCTCGCCCCCGGGCGCGGGCTCCTGCGCGAGCGTCGCGACGGGCAGGGCGGCGGCCAGTGTGGCGGCACCGGTGTTGCGGAAGAAATCGCGGCGGTTCATGGGGGTGGGAGTTGGCGGCAGTGCTTGGAGTTCGAGGCCAGCAGGGTCAAAGGTGAAACGTAAAACGTCAAACTGGCCCGGCGCCCATTGACGTTTCCCATTTCACTTTTCACCTTGCTTGCCGTGGTGATGGTGCTCCGACGGGGCCTCGGCGCCAGGCAACACCGCCTCCACGCCCACGGTCGGCTCGAAGGCCTCGTCGTCATCCGGCAGCGGTCCGCCCACGGCGCGGCGCAACTCGGCACGCGCGACCCAATAGTCGCGCACGGCTTCGAGATAGGCCTGGTACGCGGCGTACTGTTCCTGCTTGACCCGCAGCAGTTCGAAGGCGCCCTCGAACATGAAGTTCACTTCGCGCTGGGTGCCATCGACGATGCCTTCGCGCTGGGGCAGCAGGATGGTGCGGTAATCCTCGGCAATCTGCCTTTCGACTTCGACCCGCTCGACGGCCAGCGCGATCTCGTTGTCGATGGCGATGCGCAATTCGTTGAGACGCGCATCGGCGGCTTCGAGCTCGGCCTTTGCCCTTGCGATGGCCGCCTGGCCCTGCTGGAAGATCGGCACCTCGATGGAAGCTTCGAGCCCGCGCACGCGCACGTCGCCACCCTCGGTCTCGCGCTCGACTCCAAGTTCGAAGGCGCCGAGCCAGCGCCACCGGGTGGCCAGGTCGAGAGCATCCTGGCGCAGATCGCGCTCGCGGATCGCCGCAGCGAGGTCCAGCCGTTCGCGCTCGGCCCGCTGCAGCAGCTTCGCCTCGATGTAGCGGCCGGGTGGCGGCGCCGCGAGCGTGTCCGGCAACGCCCAACGCACGCTGCTGCGCTGGCCGAGCAGGCTGGCCAGGCGCGCGCGGACGCTGCGGGACGCCGCCTCGGCGCGGCGGGCTTCGATGGCCGCCTCGCTCGCCGCAGACTGTTCCAGCAGCAGTTTCAGCCGCGGCATGTTGCCGGCTTCGTGGAAACGCCCGGCAAGCTGGGCCGACAGGGATGCGGCCTTCGCAACGGCCCCACGCATGGCAGCAACTTGCTGCGCCGCGAGCGCCTCGAACCAGGCAATCTCGACCTCGGTCGCCAGGTCCAGCACCGCCGCAGCGACGATCCGCTGCACGCGCTGGTATTCCGCGCCGGAGATGCGCTTTTGCGCCGGCAGCAGCAGGGATTCAGTGAAATCGCGCGACAACGACTGGGTGTAGGTGCGGCTGCCATCGTTCTTCTCGCGCACCCAGCCGATGCGCGGGTTGGACAATCGGCTGGCATCGATCAAGTCGCCGCGTGCGATGCCGAGCTGCGCGTACTCGGCCTGCACCCGCGGATTGGCCAGCAGCGCCACGCTGACCGCGCGTTCCAGCGTCAGCGGACCTGCCAGCAATTCGTCCACCCGCGCCTGCAATGCGGCTGCCTCGCGCTCGCCGCTGGGCGCCTCGATGCCGGGCCGCAACCGGGACGCCACCAGCGAATCGACGGAATCGATACCCTGCTGACGTGTCGGCGTCGCACAGCCGACCAAGACCAGCAGTGCCAGTCCCAGGCCAGCGCGTTTGCATCGATTGTTCACGCGGCAATTCCGTCGATAGTCCGAGGCGAGTATGCGGCGCTCCGCGTGTGGCCCGGGTGGACCTGGATCAAGCGCGCGCAGACGAGGGCCGCCAGCGCCGCAGCAACAGGGTGTTGCCGACCACGCTGACGCTGGAGAAGGCCATGGCCGCGCCGGCAATGACCGGATTCAGCAGCCCCGCGGCGGCCAGCGGAATGCCGATCAGGTTGTAGATGAAGGCCCAGAACAGGTTCTGGTGGATCTTGCGCGTGGTCCGGCGCGACAGATCGATCGCATCGGCCACCAGCCGCGGGTCGGGGCGCATCAGGGTCACGCCGGCGGCGTGCATGGCGACGTCGGTGCCGCTGCCCATCGCGAAGCCCGCGGTCGCGGCCGCCAGCGCCGGTGCGTCGTTGACGCCATCGCCGACCATCGCCACCGGTCCGTGCGCCGCCAGTTCGCGCACTGCATCCGCCTTGTGTTCGGGCAACACGTCGGCACGTACCTCGTGGATGCCCACCGAGCGCGCCAGCGTGTCAGCGGCGGCCCGGTGGTCGCCCGAAATCAGCACGCTGCGAATGCCCATTCGATCCAGCGCGCGCACCGCCGCGGCCGACTCCGGGCGTGCCTGGTCGCCGAAGGACAGCAGCCCGTGGACGCATCCGTCCGCGTCCGCGAGCCAGGCAATGCTGCGTCCGGCCGACTGCTGCTCGGCGGCCTGGGACGCCAGCGGCGACCGATCGACCCGGAGCTCCTGCATCCAGCGCTCGCTGCCCAGGCGCCAGAGACGGCCATCGACCTGCGCCTGGATGCCGCGACCGGCGACCGCACGCACATCAAAGCCGACCGGCGAGGCGAGCTGGCGCTCGCGCGCCGCAGCCAGCACGGCGCGGGCCAGCGGATGTTCGCTGCCCGCTTGCAGCGCCGCCGCCGTGCGCAGCAGCGCATCCTCGTCGCCATCAGTCGCGGCCAGCGCAAGCAGCCGCGGCTGGCCCAGCGTCAGCGTGCCGGTCTTGTCGAAAACCACCGTGCGCACACTGCGCGCCAGTTCCAGCGCTTCGGCGTCCTTGATCAGGATGCCGGCACGGGCGGCCACACCGGTACCGGCCAGGATTGCCGTGGGTGTCGCCAGACCGAGCGCACAGGGGCAGGCGATCACCAGGACCGACACGGCGTGCAGGATCGCGCGGCTCCAGTCGCCTGCGGCCAGACCCCAGCCCAGCAGGGTCAGCAGCGCGATCGCGGCCACCACCGGCACGAACACGGCGCTGACGCGGTCGACGATCCGCTGGATCGGCGCCTTGCGCGCTTGCGCGTCCTCCACCAGCCGGATGATTCGCGCCAGCGCAGTTTCAGCGCCGACCGCGGTGGTACGCAGCAGCAGCAGGCCTTCGCCGTTGACCGCGCCGGCGATCACCGTCGCGCCCGGCTCCTTCGCCAGCGGCAGCGACTCTCCCGTCAGCAAGGACTCGTCGACATGGCTGCGGCCGTCCTCTACCCGACCATCCACCGCGATGCGCTCGCCTGGCAGCACGCGCACGCGATCGTCCACGCGCACCTGGGCGATCGGCAATTCACGCTCGACGCCATCGCGAATCACCCGCGCCGTGTCCGGCCGCAGCGTCTGCAGTGCCTGGATCGCCTCGCTGGCCTGCCGCCGCGCACGCCCCTCGAGCCACTTGCCCAACAGCACCAGCGTGATCACCACCGCCGACGCCTCGAAATACAGATGCGCTTCGCCGTGGCGTGCGTCCACCGCGAGCAGTTGGTACACGCTGAGCCCGTAGGCCGCACTGGTACCGATGGCCACCAGCAGGTCCATGTTGCCACTGCCGGACTTCAGCGCACCCCAGCCAGCGCGATAGAAGCGGGCGCCCAGCCAGAACTGCACCGGCGTCGCCAGCCCCAGCTGCAGCCAGCCCGGCAGCATCCAGTGCACGCCGAACAACAACCCGAGCATCGGCAACACCAACGGCGCGCTCAGCATTGCAGCGATCATCAGGTGGCGCCGCTCTGAGTCCACTCGCGGCCGTGGCGCTTCGAGTGCGAGGCCAGTATCCGGGTCCTCGGGAGGCCACACGGCTTCGAAGCCGGCTTTTGCGATCGCCGCGGAGATGTCATCGCGAGCCAGCTCTGCGGCACCGCTCACCCGAGCCCACCCAGTAGCCAGGTTCACGCTTGCCGCCGCCACGCCGGGCAGCCTGTTGAGTGCTCGCTCGGCCCTTGCGACACAGGAGGCGCAGGTCATTCCTGCGATGCCCACCCGCCATTCCTCTTTCGCAGCCACCGCGATCCTGCCCTTGTCCATGGAGAGCACTCTGCGCCGGACCTCACCGTAGCTTCAACCCCGCAACGTTGCCGAAGATCACCCGCCATCCGCACCAGGGCGGTAGCGGTTCAAAGCGCTTGCGTGCCGGAGTTGCGATTCCGGTCACAACCAGAGGCCGCCCCGGCGTGCCATAAGCGATTTCGCTCAGCTTGCGGAACCCGCAGGCTGGCCGCGACGGCGCAACCCTTCCCGGGAGTACCTCATGCATCTCGACGTCGACAACTTGTCCTGCCAGCACTGCGTGCGCACCGTCACCAGCGCCATCCGCACCCTCGACGCCAACGCCCACGTGGAAGTGGACCTGGCACGCGGTCAAGTCATTGCCGAGGGCAACCTCGAGCCGGAGAAAGTCATCGCCGTGCTGTTTGAGGAGGGGTACCCGGCAAGGGCGGTCGACTGATGGATGCGCCGCACGGTAGTACCACGCCAGATCTAAATTTTACATAATCTTGATTAGGCGCAAGAGTATGGAAATGGGCGCGATCGCGCCGGACGTCCCTCCGCGCCCCCTTCAAGCCGCCGGCAGGCGCAGCATCAAGGTAAGCGTCCGACAGCGCCATTGGTGCTCTGCCGGCGAGGATCTGTTACCCCGATCTCGGTGCCCAGCTCATCGGCAGCAGCGCATCGATCTCCCGGTTGAGCGTCGTCGGCAGGCGCTCCAGGACATCGGTCAGGTAGGCCACCGGATCACGGCCATGCGCCTTGGCGGTTTCGATCAGGCTGGTGACGATGGCGCACGCCTCACCGCCGCGTTCGCTTCCCGCGAACAGCCAGTTCTTGCGCCCCACGGCGATCTCTCGCAACGCGCGCTCGGCGGCGTTGTTGTCGATGGCGACCGCGCCGTCGTCCAGATAGCGCGTCAACGCATCCCAGTGCTTGAGAGTGTACCCGATCGCAAGTGCCGTCGGCGATTTCGGCAATAGCTCGCGCAAGCTGTCCTCGCACCAGGACCGGAGTGCTTCAAGGATCGGCCGTGCCTCCTGCTGTCGCCGTTTGCCGCGCTCCGGCGGACTTTCTCCCGCCTCGCTCGCGGCCCTTTCGATGGCGAACAGCTCACCGATCCGCTCGACCGCCTCGTGCGCCAGTACGCGGTGGCCGCTCTTGTCGGCCAATGCGGCGATCTCAAAGAACTTTCGCCGGGCATGGGCCCAGCAGCCGACTTCCAGGATCTCCGGCCGCTGGCGATACAACTCGTCGTAGTTGCTCGCCGCATCCGCCTGCAGCCAGCCGCCCTTCCACGAGCGCAGGAAGTCACGCACATGCTGGCCGGCCTTGTCGACCGTGAAGTCGTAGACCACGATGGCCGGATCGCGGCCCACATAGGCCCAGGCCCGCGCGCTGATCGTGCGGCCCACCGATTGCAGCGGCAGCACGGTCTCGTCGACATGGATCACCTTCTGCTGCATCAGCGCCGCGTGCAGCCGCAGCACCAGGGGCTTGAGCCATCCCGACAACGCGATCACCCAGTCAGACAGAGTGCTGCGCGGGATCGCCACACCGCCGCGGCTGTAGATCTCCTCGATGCGGAACAGCGGCAGGTGATCGGCGTACTTGGACACCAGCAGGTGCGCACCCAGGCTCGCATCCAGGTGTGAGCCGTCGATCAGCTGCGCCGGCAGCCTGGCGCAGCGCACGCCCGCCTCCGGCTGCCGCGGATCGGCGTACTTGGGGCGCACGATCAGCTTCTTGAAGAAGACCGCCGGCTTGAAGCACAGCTTGACCGTCACTTCCTCGCCGATCCGCTTGAGCGGCGCGCCGTCGGCGGCCACCTTCTCGGACTCGGGCAGATCGACTTCGACCCGCTCTTCCGGCAGCCCCTTGGGCAGCACCAGGCGCTGGCGCTCGGTCACGGTCTTCTTCGGGGTCACCGGTTGCTCGGACCGGATCTCCTGCTCGATCAGTTCGATGTCGGCATTGCCGAACATCGTCAGCTGATCGGCGTTCTCCGAGGACGCGCCGAAGCGCTGGCGCTTGAGCGCGGCGAGTTGCTGTTCGAGGGCGGCCAGGCGCGCTTCGGCGCTCTCGGCGCGAGCCAGCGCCGCCTCGTAATCAGCGCGGGGGACGACATCAGTGCTTGCCAGGACCATCCCGGCAGGCTACCCAGCGAGCACCGGAAAGCAATGCAAGTAACTGATCTGCCGTCAAAAAGACAGATCGATCAAGCCACCCGCATCGCGGTTACCGGGCGTAGCCTGCGCACCGACAGATCGATCCCTTCCAGCACCAGCCGCAGGTCGCTCTCCGACAGCGCCCCCGCCGTCACCGACGAGAATCGTCCACGCTCCAGACGCTTGTACATCAGCCACCACCCATGGCGGTCGTACCAGAGGATCTTGACCTTGTCGCGCCCACGGTTGAAGAACACGTGCGCACTCGACAACGCCCGCTGCGGCCCCAGGCTGGCCTGCACCCGCAGCGCCAGGCCGTCGATGCCCAGACGAAAACCCACCGCATCGGCGCATACCCAGACCGGTAGGCCGCCGACCATCAGCGCCGGCGCTCGAAACGCAGTGGCTCGCCGACCAGCTCACGCAACAGCCGCCGGCGCCAAGACATGAAGGTTGCGTACGACCAACCCTGCGCCCGGCAATACACCCGAGCGCTCAGGCGACTGCGCGAAGCGGCGCAGATGCGCATGAACCAGACCAACGAACCGAGGGAACGGGCCACGGCAGGACCCCGAAGCCGATGAAGCCGTCAGCCTCGCAGCCATCCGAGATGGACGGAAGAATGGGCGCGGTCGGACGGATACGCATCAAGGTCATCGGATGCAGCGATTAAGCCTGAAAGCCCGATCTCGGCCGTCGATGTCGGCAAGCAGCTTCAGCGCGAGTTCGTCCAGCTCGCCGCCCTCGCGCACGCATCCAAGGCGATCACCGGCAAGCGCAAGCTCGAAGAGCGCATCGTCGAGCACCTGATCGCCTCGCCCACCCCGGCAGTCGCCGAACTCGTTGCCTCGCTGCGCGAGCGCCTCGCTGGCGCTCCCTGGCGCGTGATCTCCGCGCGCAAGGCCGACAAACTCCTGCGCCAGAAGCTGTTCGAGCGCGTGTTCGCCGTCCGCGTCCGCGGGTTCACCCGCAACTACCGCAACGCCGAACTCGACATGCACCTCTCGCTCGACCAAGACATGACCCCGCTCACCCGGTTCCTCACCATCATCCGAGAGAAAGGACTCCACGGTGCGACCGTGGAACTTGAGCGCGGGACGGTTTGAAGCACAACGGCCGTCATCGCGCCGCCAGCCGTCGCGCCATCCCGATCCCGCGCATCCAACGCTGACCCAGCGCCTGCGCCTGCTCGATCAAGCGTTCCGCCGAACCGATCGCGCGGCTGTACGTCGAGCGAACCGCCATGACCTGCTCCGGCCAGCGACCGCCTGCGCCCACCCGCGCCAGCGCGGCCGGCAGCGCCCCGCGGATCACGCCGCGTTTGCCCTCGCGCAACACTCGCCCGGTGGCGTCGACCAACCGCAGATAATCCACCTGCGATATCGCCAGCACGCACAAACCCGTCACCCCGGCGATCGGCGCCAGCGGCGCGGCCGCCCGTTCCGGCTCCGCTTCCATCGCCGGGAAGCGGGGACACGCATGGCGGGAAGCGGGGACACGCACAGATTGGCGGCTTTCCGACTCCGCCGTCAGAACTTTCCGACAGCCCGCACCCGCGGTCCGCGCCATGCTACTCCCATGACGCAAGCCCGCTCCCTGCTGGTCCCCGCCAACGCCCACGGCGTCTATCACTGCGTGTCCCGCTGTGTACGCCGCGCCTGGCTCTGCGGGCGGGATCCATTGACCGGCGCGGATCACGAGCATCGCCGGCAGTGGGTTGAAGATCGCCTGGCGCAGTTGGCTGAGCTGTATGCCGCCTCGATCTGGGCCTACGCGGTGATGAGCAATCACCTGCATGTCGTGATCGAGATGCATGCCGACGTCGCGCGGGACTGGAACCCGGACGAGGTCGCCACTCGCTGGCTGGGGCTCTATCCGCCGGAGGATGGTCAGTACGAATCAGCGAAGGCGCAGATCGTCGCGAACGATACCCGTCTGGCCGTGCTGCGCGCGCGGCTCTGCAGCCTATCGTGGTTCATGAAGTCGCTGAGCGAGCCCATCGCCCGGCGCGCGAATGTCGAGGACCACTGCAAGGGCCGATTCTGGGAAGGGAGGTTCCGTTCCCAAGTGCTGCTCGACGAGACCGCGGTGCTGTCGGCCATGGCCTATGTGGACCTGAACCCGATCCGCGCCGGCATGACCTCGCAACTGGAGGGGTCGGTGCACACGAGCATCCTGAAACGCATCCGAGCCATTGAGTCGGATCCGGGTGGCGAGACATTGGCATGCACGACCGTTCGCAACGGTCGCGCCACAGCCAGCGTACCGTGCCGACCTGAGCTGGCACCCGTGCTGGGTATTCGCGGCCTGTCGGTGACGGCGCTCACAACCACTGAGTACATCGAACTGGTCGACATGACCGGCCGCCAATGGCACCCCACCAAGCGTGGACGCATCACGGGAAAGCCGCCGGCCGTCCTTGCCCGCCTAAGAATGGACTCAAGCGAGTGGACCCACCGCGTGCGCGCGGTCAAGCCCGAGCAAGGCTTCTGTCGCGTGATCGGCAGCGAAAGTGCGCTCCTCGACAAAGCCGCCGAGATCGGCCAGCGCTGGCTGCGCGGCCTCGGCGTGGCTCGTTCGTTCTCGAACTGAGCGCGACAGGCCATCCTTTTCGGCGCCGCGGGCGCCTGGGGGCGTTGGCTTTGGCCGGACCAAGTCGTTGAAATCACGAAGGAATCAGCCGCGACGGGCGCGTTTTTCCCCGTTCGTTGTCGGTGGAATCGATGGGTGTTGAAATGGACGCCTCCCCCTTGCGGCTTCATCGAGCCAGACTGGATGTGCAGCACCACAGTCAACAGAAGGAGGCGTCCGACATGAAGGCTAAACTGGTTGGTATCGACCTGGCAAAGAGTGTTTTCCAGGTTTGCGTGATTGCGCTGAGCGGCAGCGTGTTGTTCAACAAGAAGTTCACGCGGGCCAAGTTTCTTGAGTGGCTCAAGGATCTGGAGCCCACGACGGTCGCGATGGAAGCGTGCGCAACGGGTCACTTCTGGGTCGCAAGTTGCTGGCGGCCGGGCACATGGTGCGCTTGATTCCGGCGCAGCACGTCAAGGCATTCTGCCGGGTTCACAAGAACGACAGCGGCGATGCGTTGGCGATCACCGAGGCGGTACACCCGAGTTCGACACTTATCCGACTTAAGTAATTGATTCGTAGCGCATCCGGTATCCCCGGTTGCCACTACGATGGCCCGGTCAGCTCGTTTGGGGGCTTGGTGTCGGGCAACGGCAGGTCCAGCTGCTGGAAGATCGAACGGGTTTCCTCGCTGGTCGCGGTCAGTCCGCTCACGGTCTTTCCCTCGGTGGTGAACCGGTGCAGTTGGATGGCCTTGAGCTTGCGCAGCGCGGCTGCCGGGCTGGACTCAGTCAGTTTCGGACGCATGACCCGGTGCAACAGCAGCGCCAGAAAGCAGATCAACGCGTGCGCCCGGATGCGCTCGGGCAGCCGGTGATAGACCGGCGCCAGCGCGATGTCCTGCTTGAGCACGGAAGCCGCGTCGATGTCCGCCAGGCGCTTGTAGCGTTCCACCACCTCGACGGCTTCAGGTCACGCACGTTGTCAACAGGATCAGCTTGCCGTCGAAGGCCTCCTGGCGTGCCAGCGCGGCGTCGTCAGGTGCCGCTGGCGTCGGCGCGCAAGTCGGCTGAGGATCTTCGACGATGCGCCCCTCACGCCGTGATGAGCGCAGGTAGGCGGTCGCTGGCGCGGCGCGCGCTTTCTTGCCCTCGTCCTGACGCGTGAGCTTGTCCACGTCCGCCTGTGCGCGCGCTTCGATCGCTGCGATCCGGGCGCGGCGCTGCGCGGTCTGCTCGGCTGCCACGAGAGGGTCGTGCGCCACCACCATGCGATAGCCACCCGCCTCGGTTTCCAGCACCTTGGGTACGGTCGCATCGGCGCACGTTCGCGCCAGTTCCACGACCGGATCCATGAAGTCGCCGTAACGGCGCGCCGGCACCGCGATGATCCAGGACAGCTCGACACCCCCTCGGCAACTAGCGCCTCCAGGGCCGCGATCTGATCCAGACTCAGCATGCCGCGATCGGCCACCAGCACCACGCGCTTGACCGCGTAGCGCGCCAGACTGCGCTGGATCATCGGCAACAAGGTGCTCACCTCGCCGACATCGCCGGGAAACACCTCGAAATCCAGTGGCATCCGCAACCGCTCTACAGCCCCAGCGCGAACTGACGCGCGATGCCGCCGGTGCCTTGTTTATGCCAAAGGACGCACATGTCCGCCAGTCTCGTCTCGCCGTGGCTGCGCACATTGGTCAGGTCGTAGAACACCAGGTTCAGGTCCTGATCCAGCAGCGGTCGCACCAGCCCGGCCAGCCGCGACAGGATCGTGCCCGCATGGGCGTCCAGCACATCCATGGTCCGCAACAGGCGCTGGTGGGTCACTTCATCCGGGACCACGCCAGGGACGATGACTTCCTCCAGCCAACGCAACACGCCGAGCTTGAATCCGCGTCGCACAGGCGATTGATCACCATCAGCCGCGTCAGCGTCGACATCGACGGCGTCCGGCGGTCAGCCGCGCAGGGGCGAAGCCCAGATCCAGCGCCGACAGCAGCAGGTGCCACTTCCAGGATCGCTGGAAGGTTCGCGCGGCCCGCGACCGGTCGCGGGCTCAGGCTGGCGATCAGGCGATCGAGCTTGTCCTGTGAACCTCGACCCGGCCGAGGTTGGCGACATGCCGGTGGCGAGCAACGCCATCGCCATCCCGGAAGGCCTCGACGAGCTGGATGTACTGCCTCGGGCCGGACTTAGTGATCTTCGCGAACATGCCGCCACGGTATCACGCCAATACAGCGTATTCCATAATGTTCAAGCTGAACGCGTGCCACTACACGATAGTTGCGGAATCGGCGTCCTCAGACAGCGCAAGCCATTGATCCTGCGAGACCACCCAGGCAGCGCCGGACTGCGAAACGCGCGAAAGGTGTCGAACCGGGGGGTACAGCGCCCGAAGATGCACTTCGTTCCGGTCAAGACTCTCGGCCAGCAGGATCTGCAGTTGCTCGGCCGTGTGCGCAGCAAGCTTGTATCGCAACGCACCGAACTGATCAGTCAGGTGCGTGGTTTGGCCAGCGAGTATGGAGTCACCTTCCCGACCAGTCGCGCCGCATTGATGGCAGGCTTGCCGCTGGCGCTGGAGGATGCCGACAACGGGCTGACCCAGTTGGCGCGGTTCGCCTTGCTCAACGTACTGGAAGATATCCGCGCGCTCGATTCGCGTCTGGCAGCGCTGACCTTGCAGACCGCTGCGCTCGCCAAGCAGGAGCCGGCGTACGCACGGTTGCTGACCGTGCCCGGCTTCGGGCCGGTGGTCGCGCCGACGTTCATCGCTGCGGTCGGCGACGGCAAGCAATTCGAGCACGGGCGGGATGTGTCCGCCTGGCTGGGCATGGTCCCCAAGCAACACGGCACTGGCGGCAAAGTGCAGTTGATGCGCATCTCCAAAAATGGCGATCGCGATCTACGCACGCTGCTCATCCATGGCGCCAGAGCCGTATTGCGCTGGGTAGACCGCCGCGACGATGCCATGAGCCGTTGGCTGGTGAGCTTGAGAGCTCGGCGTGGCGAAGCGCGCACCATCGTCGCTCTCGCCAACAAACTGGCGACACGCAGTGAAAGGTGCCGGCGGAACCGGGCGGAATCAGCAGCGAGCGGGCGTAGGTCATGCTGCCAGCATCGTCGCGACCAAGCGCCGATTGGATCGGGAATCAGTCGCAGGACGTGTCAGAAAAATCTGATTTTTGGCTGTCCTTTGCTCTCGTGCTCTCGTGCTTTCGCGGTGGGAAGTTTTAGGGCACGCCGCACGCAGCGCGACACGCAGTGGTAGGTGCCGGCCGAACCGGGCGGAATCAGCAGCGAGCGGGCGCAAGTCATGCTGCCAGCATCGTCGCGACCAGGCGCCGATTGGATCGGGAATCAGCCGCCCGAATCGTCGGAAAACTCTGATTCTTGGCTGTCCTTTGCTTTGTGCGGTTTGCAGTTGACGGAGGCGTCCATACGTGTCCCCGCTTTTTGGTTTTTGGTGGCGCCGCCCAACTAATACCGTAGTTATTCCGAAATTACGCTGAAAACTTCTCTCCACAACTCTGGACGGCCGATTCGCTCGAGTCCGAGCTGGATAGCATTCTTGCAAGTCTCGTACTCTAACTCGTCGCTTAATTGATCGACACGCAATGGCGTGACCGAGTTATCCGGCAATCCATCCTCATTCAATGGAACATACAACTCGTCTCGATCAGTAAATTCGGAAATTTTCTGGCCCGCCTCGTAACATGCTGACGATCGGTACCCAATCCTGGAATCGTAACGAATTAGCAGTGCAAATTCTACATCATGAGAAAGCCGAGCTGATAAACTATCGACTTCGGCAGTGAATTGATTCTCATCGCGATTGGAGCGATGTAGAATTAACACCTCCAAAGAAATCTCTACCACTTGCATCGATATGTTGATCTCAGCCTGAATCTTCGCCGCACTAGTTCTTGGCTTAGATAATAGAATCCCCTCAAAAACTACACTCATTTTAGCTCCGTATAATCCACCGGAATTCCTCCGGTCTCTGCCTCAATTCTTTTTCTCAACCGCGGACCGACTGCTGCTTTTCCCGTTTGAACTTCAATACGAAGACTGGGTGATACCGTCCCATCCTTCAGATAGTTATCCAATATTGATCGGATTCTATCTTTTTCATCGCGGGGAATTGAACGATTAGAACCCAGACTATCACGGATTTCAGAAATATTGTTCCGGAGATTTGACGTAATCGCCGTGAAATCGTCGTACTGCAACCGGTTTGCGAATTTGGCTTCGCGCGGAGAATAGTACTGCCGTCACGTTCCAGGAGCGCTATGTCGATTCCACCCCTGCGCTGAGCTCTGAAAATAGGCATCTGGCCGACACGTCGCGACGCGCTGTCGGAAACATTCTCGCAAACGGTGCCCTTGATGTTATTGGCGACGCCCACACTGGGCTTTGAACTACTCTGAAGCACATTCGGGGGTGCGACCGGAACATCATCGGCCAACTTCGTTCCCAACCCGACTTCGAGTTCAGTAGTTATGCTAGTGAGTGCCTTCCCGGCTGCCTTTGTACCCTGCACCACGGGACTTAGCGGCGTTGGCGGCAACTCGGCACCAGTGGCGACCGCAACAGCAGTACCGGCCGTCTCCGCCAGCAGTATTTGTTCCGGCATCGTTGCAGTGGCTGCATAGCGCCAACCACCCGCGCGGAAAGCCTGGACGATCCGAGTCCCTGCACCGAGCAAAGTTCGCCCGATCAATCCACCAGCCAACAGCGTCGCGCCTTGTAGCTGCATCTTGGCTGTTTCGACTTGCAGGTCCCCCACTTGCTGGAGCCCCTCGCGCGTGCTCAAGTCCGCCCCAATGGATTCGGCCATGGCGTCAAAGCAATCGCGGTCGGTCATCGGCGTTGGGCAACGCCCATCCGGATCAATAAGCGCCCCCGGATTACCCAAAAATGCGAGATAGGAGTTGAGCGTCAGCGGCCGCTCGTTATCCCCCGCCCACTCATCCCGACTAGTGAACCGCCCCACCCCCGCCCGGTACTGCCGCGCCTGCGCATACAGCTCATCGCTTAACAGCGGATCCTTCAGATACCCCGTATGCCCCAGCCTGCTCTGCAGCCCAGTGCTCGCCTTCTCCACACCCCAGACATCGGTCCGCGTCCACCCGGCAATGGCGGCGGTCCCGTCGGTGATCAGCTGCGGGGTGCCGTGCACATCGGTGTGCAGGGTGCTTCTGATCGATCCCTCGCGGGAGCTGATTGCCCACCCGTATGCGTGCTGGTAATCGGCCAGGCTGGTCCCGAGTGCGTTGGTGATGCCTGCCAGCCGGGTGCCGTCGAACTGGTACAGCTCGGTGCTGCCCGCCGCCTCGCGCAGCGTGCGTTGCCCGAACGCGTCCACTTCGTAGCGGACGATCGGGTTCCCGCCCTCGCTGACTTCGAGCAGCCGGTCTTGGGTGTCGTACTGGTAGGTGCGGGTGATGCCGGCGGCGGTGTGGCTGGTTTGGCGGCCGGCGGCGTCGTGGCCGTAGCTGGCGACGACCTGACCGTCTTCCCGGGTTTCCGTCAGGCGGTCGCGCTCATCGTAGTGATGCGTACGCAGCAAATTGCCGGGTAGCGACTCGGCGGTGCGATTGCCGACTTCATCCAGGGTGTACTCGACGCGCTGGCCGTCGGTGGTCACCGCCTTCAGGCGTTCGGCCAGGTCGAGTTCGTAGGCGATCTCGATGCGTTCGCTGCCGCGTTCCCAGCTTTCGGCGACGCGGTGGCCGTTGGCGTCCAGGGTGTAGCCGAGCGTCAGCAGAGCCGCGGCGCCGAGGGCGTGGCGTAGCTGGCTGACGCGTCCGGCGGCGTCGCGGCTGACTTCGGTGCGGGTGCCGTTGGCGTGGTCCAGCGCACTCAAGCGGCCAGCGCGGCTGACGGTCGCGGTGGTCGCCGTCGCTGCCGGCGGCGTGATGCCCTGCAACTGGTCCAGTGCGTTGTAGGTGTAGGACGTGCTGCCCTCGGGACCGGTGCGTTCGATGCGGTTGTCGCTGGCGTCGAAGCGCTGGTGCACGCTCAGGCCATTGCGATCAGTCCAGTCGGTGCGCCGGTTGAAGGCGTCGTAGCTGGCGGTCCACAAGCGCGGCGCGCCGGCACCGGCGTATTCCTCGACTCGCGTCAGATTCCCGTTGCCGTCGTAAAGCCGGACCACGCGATCGATGCCATCCGCGGCGGCGGGCAATCGGCGGGTTTCGACCAGGCGATTCAGCGCGTCGTACTCCATTTCCAGACGCTGGTCGTTCTCGCGCACCCACACCTCCCGATTGCCCTCGGCGTCGGGCGTGAACAGCTCTTCTGCGCCGCCCGGGTGCTCGGTGCGCGTCAAGCGATTCGAGGCGTCGTATGTGTGCCCGGTCACCTGTTCCCGCGCGTTGGTCATGCTGGTCAGATTGTCGGCCGGATCGTACCCGTAGACCGTCTCGTTCTGAAGCGGATCGGTGACCTTCTCCAGCCGGCCCGCGGCATCGTAGTCGAACTTCCAACGGTGGTTTTCGGAGGCCGGCTTGACGATCGCCGTGCGCAAGCCGCGGCCGTCGTATTCAAAGTGGGTGACCTCAGCGAGCGCGTTGGACTCGGTAATCCTGCGCAGCCGCAGGTCGTAGGTGTAGGTGGTCGTGACACCGTCCGCATCGGTGCTGCTGAGCAACTGGTCGGCTGTTCCGTAGTTGTAGCGTACCGTGGCGCCCAGCGGACGCCGCTCTTCCTGCAGGCGCCCGGCGGTGTCGTAGACGAAGGTGGTGATGCGCCCCTGGCCATCGGTGTGGGACGCCCGCCGGCCGGCCGCATCGTAACTCTGCAATTCATCGCGACCTGCGCGCGAACGCTGCAACTCGCGGCCTTCGCCATCCAGCGTCAACACGGTCTCGATGCCCTTGCGGTCCGTCTCGCCGATGACCCGGTCCAGCGCGTCGTAACGCCAGGATTGGTGCGTGGTCAGGGGTGCAGGGTCATCCTGGCGGGTGCGCCGGTTGAGAGCATCGTAATGGAACACGGTCGCACGCTGCAGGCGATCGGTGTGGCGGATCTGGTTGCCAAGGTCGTCCCAGGCCCAGGACTGGGTGCCGGCCGGATCGATCGTCGAGATGCGCCGTCCCAGCGCATCGTAGTCGTGCGTGGTCGTGAATCCGCGCGGATTCCTCTCGCTGGCCAGTTCGTCGTGCAGCGTCCACGTGCGTATCCACTCACGCGCAAGCGGCCGGGTCTCGCGGATCTGGCGCCCGAGGTCGTCATGGTCGTAGGTGGTTTCTGCGCCCAGCGCATCACGCCGGGCGACGACGCGGCCCTCCTCGTCGTAGTCGAGTTCCTCGATCGACCCAAGTGCATCCGTACTCCTCTTGCGGCGGTTGAGGTCATCGTAGACGTGTGCGATCGGCGACTGGCTGGGACGGGTCTCGGTCAGCACATTGCCCACCGCGTCGTAGGTCACGCTGCGCACGCGACCGTCGCCTGGGCGGGTTTCGGAGACGACGCGACCGCGAGCATCGTAGGTGTAGCTGGTTGTGCGGCCGCTGGGATCCGTCAGGCTGAGCAGCTGCCCGGCGGCATCGTAAGTTCTGGTGCGCTGGCCGCCGGCGCGGTCAGTGGCGCTGGTCTCGCGCCCGCGCGTGTCGTACGCCCAGGTGCGCGTCAGCGCAGAGACGCCGGGATACTGCAGCAACTCGCTCGTCAGCCGGCCCATGCCATCGTAATTGCGCTGGGTGACGCGCCCCAGCGGCTCGCTCCTCTCGGTTTCGCGACCGAATCCGTCGTAATCGATCTCGGTCTGTCGCCCCAGCGGATCGGTCAGGAGAGTCAGCCGTCCTTCGCCGTCGCGTGCTTCCAGGGTGGTCAATTCACGGCTGTCGAGCAGGCGGGCAGTCTGCGTGCGGAAGTAGCGCGGGTGATCGTACTGATGCCGCGTGGTCCGAACCCCGGGACCAACGGCGACCCGCTCCTCGGTCAGGTTGCCCGCGCGGTCGTAGTCCCGCTCGGTGACCCGCCCGAGGGGCTCTGTCGTTCGTGTACGGCGGTCGAGCAGATCGTACTCGTGGGTAGTCTCGGTGCCATCGAATTTGCGTTCGCGCGTGAGATTCCCGTTTCCGTCGTAGTCCATTTCCCGGAAATCGCCAAGGGCATTGGTGACCTTGATCGCCCGGCCGAGCGCATCCAGTTGATGCACGGTGACACGGCCAAGTTCGTCGATTTCGCGGCGAACATCCTCGGCATCCAGATAGCGGACTTCGCGCTGCGAGCCGTCTGCAAACGTGGTGACCGTCAATCGATCCAGCCCGTCATGGGTATAGGTCTCCACACGACCGACTTCGTCGGTACGCGACAGCGGGCGGCCACGCGCGTCAAAGGCCTGCCGCGAAACAGCGCTGTCCGCATGGACCGTACGCACGAGCAGTCCCATCGAGTCGTAGGTATAGCTGGTCTGTGCATCCTCGAAATCCGTCCAGGATGCGACATCGCCGTTGGCGCCATAGGTCCAGGACTCGGTTTCACCGGACCGGGTTCGCGACACCCGGTTTCCGCGCTGATCGTACTGATAGATCTCGCCGACGCCGGCGAAGTCCGTGTGGCTCGCAGGGCGATTCAGGATTCGGAGGTCGAAGTTCTCGGGCGCCTTCCAGGTGTATCGCTGCTCGACCGGCGAACCACGGCCGCTGCGACGCTCCCGCAGCACATTGCCGAACTCGTCGTACTCAAAATCGGTGACGACCGCTTCACGGTCCACCTGGCGACTCGGCTGCCGATGTTCCAGATTCCATTCCGTTTGCGACGTCCCGATCGGATCGACCACGCGATCGACGCCACCGAAACCATTCATCCGGTAATTGGTGTCGATGCTCCGCGGACTTGTGACGACGGTATTGACCGCCTGACCCAGACCCCGCAGGCCCTGGAACTCGAAGCGCGTGGCCTGCCCCAGTGCATTCGCGTGGCGGACGACGCGCAGTTCCGGAAGCACATCGATATTGCCGCCCCCGCGTGGCGAATGCACCCATTGAAGCTCGTAGGTGAATGATTGCCGGGTGCGTGACGCAACCTCGTCGCGCACATTCAACATGCGCGAGCCCAGGCGATGCCAGGACTCGTCGGTACCTTCAACAAACCCGAAATCCTGGTAGGTGTAGGTCTCATCGAACGGCGCGTCCGTGCGATGCACCCGAGTCAGTTGTGCATTGCCGTCATAGGCGAAAAGCAGCTCGAAGCCGCCCGGCGCACGGGCGCGCATCAGCAAGGGATAGATGCCCGGCTCTTCGTAGTCGCCGCCCGTGGGACGTAACTCGTATTCCAGCTCCAGGTTACGCCCGCCACTGCCCGACAGGGCACTGGTGACCGGGATGCCGCCGAGCCATCGATAGCTACGGGTGACCCGGTTCCCATTGGGATCCTCGGTGAAGGCAACCGGCACTATCCGGTAATTGCTCGCGGGATTCAGGTAGCCATTGCCGCGAGCGAAGTGGTAGCGCGTACCGTCCTTGGCGTAAACGTCATAACTCCCGTCCGGACGCTGGTAGAGACTGCCGTGATATCCGTGCAGCGCGCGATAGCGCAGGCTGCCATCCGGTTCCGTACCGGCGGCCTCGAATTCAGTGCCCGCTCCCTGAGCGCCGACCAACTGGGGTCTGCACGCATTCAGATGCAGCTCGACGTTGAGATTGGAACTCCATCCTCGTCCGAGACTCCCGATTCGCGCACCCTGCTGACTGCTCCAGGTACGTTGCAGCGCGAGCTCCGGGCCGCGTCCCGGCAGCTGCAGGTCCTGACGGGAAACGGTGACCTGACCGTCGAACAGATCGACATCGGCTATTACGGTATGCCCAAGGCCCAGATGGTCCCGCCGATCCACCTGGTGAGTCAGTGTCGTGCGCAGCTCTTCCTGAACTCCCGACTCTGTGGTCGCGCGGACACGCACTTCGAACCGACCGATCGGAAGATTGTCTGCAAGAACCTCCTTGCGCCCGAGGCCCGCGTCGAACCACTCATCGTTGATCAATGTCCCGCTGAGGAGTGGGGAAACGTTGCCGTGCTCGTCTTTCCGATAAAAGTCGGCGCGAACCCTGGCGCGGCGTGCGAGCAGGAAAACCAACTCCCCACTGCGATTGCAGTAATCATTGGCCGAGACATTGATCGCACGGAGCATGTGCGCATTTTCAGTCCCCCGAAGTGCCAGCGCCGTGGCCTCCCCGTTCGTGACCGCGCCATTCTGTCCGGAATGCAAGCCGACGCCGACGATAACGTCGTCCGAAGCCGTCAACGGAAACCGATCCGACTCAATCCGATACGGCGTGCCCTCGTTGATGCTGAATTTGATTGCGTAGTTTTCAGCGGGATCGTAGGTCCAGCCGCGGCTGTACATTAATGTGCCGGTATCCAATATTGGGGGGCCGATCCCACGTTGAATGATCTCCCCTGACTTCTCAAACTCAACCACAGTATCGCCGCCGAGATATTCTGGCGGAGCAACTAGCAGCCGGATGGATAGATCGTCAGCTACAGTTCCGGCAGCGGAGAGAGCAAACGGAAGTGGGTCCACCTCAGCAATCCGCGGCAGAACAGACCAGACTGCTGGAAAGCTAAAGTCCAATCGCACAACGAAATTGCCCGGTGTCTGCATGCGCCCGCCCACCTCGACCTTTCCTGGGCCGGGTGGCATCCTGACGTTGTATTCAAACAAGCCGCCACCCAACCACGTCGCTGGCGACGCAATTGCTCCCGAACTAGTCGTCATTATCACGTCCGGGGTAACGGAGGGATAATTCCCGGGATAGAATGGACCAGGCAGTCGTGATACCCAGGTGACCAGCAGGTCGTTTTGCGGCGGGTACGGATTTTCCATGGAGTACAGCGTGAATCTACGTGGTACCGGAAGCCATTCACCGGGACGTGCGGATTCTATGGAGTCCGTACTCGTAAAGTAGTACCCAGGATTGCTGCCCGTGTTGTCCGATACATCGCCCTCTCCGACTGCATGTGCTGCCCCACCTTGGTGCACAATCGCATGGGTAATGACAACGTCCCATTGGGAGCGGGCCGATTGACAAAAACGCAATGCGTCCAGATTGGTGGCGTTGTGGAGTATCAGGCGCTTTGGCGCAGCACCAGGGGTCGATACCGTAACGTTCAGCTCAAGACCTGCCGCATTATGCGGCGCGACGTGGAATAAGTTGTCGCTTGCGCGAGTCTTGAAATCGATGTTGGTTCGCAAGCAGCTGTGCCCTGTCAACAGCGCCTCTCCCTCGGGGCAGTCGCCGGGGAGGAATGCACCACCAGGTGTTGCGCCGGCGTATGCGCTGGCTGGGCATTGAAAATCGACCAAGTCACGGATGATCGGGCTGAACTCGGTAGCCAAATGAATGGGAGCGTTGGCAATCCTGTTTCCAAATTCGTCGACTGCCATTAGCGACCAAGTGGCGTAGCCAACTCCGGCATGTGCTGCAACTACCTCAGTCCCATCCGGGTATCGGAAGACGGGTGGTCCGTACACTTCGATATGACGTACATCATCCGGACGCCCGAAAGCCTCATAGTCGGTTCCCGCGATAATGCCGTCAGGCGCATACCGCGACGCCGCGTTAACGCGCACTAGGTTGACCCCCATGAATTGCGGGTGCAGTTCTGGATCATCTGGGCGCTCAGACACGTAGCGCCCAGAGTTGATCTCCGTCCCTAGCCGAAGGCGTACCTCAGCCAAACCATGCCGGTCGCTGGTAAGTGTCACTGACGAACCCGTGGAGCTTCCGCCGGTCAGACGGCCATCTCCAGCAACAACGGAAAAAGTCACGCTCGCTCCCACCACTGGGCGCCCGTTCGGATCCTCGATTCGGGCGCGCAGGGGTGTAGGTAGTTCGGTTACGACGGTGGCGATCTGCTGATCCGAATCGTCGAACAGGCGAATCTTCAGTACATCGGTGGGGTCGAGGTTGGGCGCCGCGCCGTATGGATCCGCGAAGAGCGCGCCCAGACTGGAGAGGAACCAGTCCGAAACGGGTAGCACGGTTACGCCGCCTGCCAGGCCTCCGCTCACGAAGTACCCCGCCGAGCCGTCGACCGCGGTGACCTGCCACACGGAACCACGCCATGCACCGACATCGAGCACGGTTGCGGGGATGCGGACGCGGTGGCCGATTTGCAGCCAGGCGGCCAGCGCCTGCTTTACGGGCTCCGGGTGTGCCAGCGACGGCAGCTGGGCGATCCCTGCGGCGCCCTCCAGTTGGAGCACCGTCGGCCCGGCCAGGTGCGCCCGCGCTAGCCCGCGGTCGGCCGAGATGGCCGGCACCGCCCACTGGTCCTCGAAAACGCGATGCTCGAGGTAGGAGCATTGCAGCGCCGCGAGCGTGAACCAGTGGTGTTCGTCGTCGGTGTGTCCACCGCGCGAGATCACATCGAGGTCACGCGCGGCGGCGTCGATCGCGACCGAATTGAAACTCAGCTGCAGCGGTACGCCATCGACACTCGCGATGTCCATCTGCGTCAGCGCGAGGGTGGTCGTCGGCAGCGGCTCGATCAGCCGCACACCGAGCAAGTCCGCCAGTTCGCCACTGTCCGCCCGACACTCGCTGGCGTAGCGGGAAGCCAGATTGCCGAGCACACGGGAAACAGCTGGCTCGGTGTCTTCGGTGACCGTGTCGTCCAGACCTTCTGGCGGCCGCGGCGCCCCCGAATCGATCAGGATGCTCGCCATCCCGCCGGATACCAGCGTTTGCTCGACCGTCCGCGCCTCTCCGGCCACCTCGGTAAGCACCAGCAGTCGCAGCTCCTTGGCGGCATCGACTGCCTCGCCGACGAATCGCACTTCGCCGCCGACACTCAACCTTGGACGCAGGCGGAAAAGGTACGGCGGAACCTCGCTCAGTCCGCCGCCCAGGCTGTTCAGCAGGTTCTGATCGTCCGCTGTTGCCGGCTGGAACGAGACTGTCAGCCGCCGGGAAGACGCCTCGAGCACCGGGAGGTCAGCCACCAGGAGTTCGCGCGACTCGTCCCTTACGGTGACACGCACGGTCGCGGCCGTGCCAGGCGGCAGCTCGGCCGACTCCTGGCGCACGCCGACCACTGCGAAGGGCAGGCTCGCCGGCAACAATTCGAGGTCCGTGCCGCTCGGCCGGACCAGCGCCAACTGGTCTGCGTACGTTCCTGCGGCTGGATTCGAGGTCAGGTAGGGCTGGACCAGGGCGCGCAGTCGCTCGAGCGGAGACATGCCGGGATCGGTCGTCAGGAACTCCGTGACCAGCGCATCCTGGTCGATTGCGGCGGCGGCCAGCACGCGGGTAGCCGCACGTGCCACATGCGGCTTCACGGCTGGCGCGAACGGCAGCCATACCCGGCCCGTCTGGGTCGCTGCGCTGCCACGGTATTGCACAAAGGGAACGTGCGCGGATATCCAGGTCTGTTCGAACTCGACGCCCGTGACGACACCGCCCTCGACCACAGGCCGATGTGGTCGCAAGGCGCGATTGAGCGCTTCGAATACAGCCGCGTCGCCCTGGAGATTGAGGGTTGCCTCCAGCTCCGGCAGCGACCACCGGCCCACGCCCTGAACGTAGCGTGCCGGCACGTTCGAGGCGCGCAACAAGGCGATCAGCAGGCTGGCCTGATCGACATCATTGCCCGCGCGTGCGCGCAGACAGCCCAACGCGCCCCGTTGGGAACCCGGATACCACTCGGTCCGAATGCTGCCGCGCACGAAGTCCAGGATGCGCGTGTACTCGTTACCCAGCTCAGCAGCCTTGGCGACGATTTCCGGGTGCAGGGGCGCGTCCAGACTGTCCTGCAGATCGCTGGCGACCGGTGGTGGCGCTGGCGCCTGCTGATAGCTCGGGACGACACTTGCTCCACCCATCAGCAGTGGCGCGGCCGCCCAGTAGCCGCGCTGGAGGGGCAATGCAGTGCCCAGGATCGGGAAGCGAGGCGCGTCTGCATCCTGCGGCGCCAACTTCGCTGGTGCAGCCAGGGCGTTGAGTACGCGGCCCCGAGCGTCGACCAGTCGCGCCTGGATCGTTGCCGGCAGCCCGGCCTGCTGCAGACGCTGCTGCCAGAGATCGAAGCGCTTCGACTCCAGCAGCGCGCGGACCCGCTGCGCACCGGGAACTCCCTGCGCGGAACGACCAACCCCGCCGGCTGGCAAGCGACTCTGCGTTGTCGCCTCGGGGCGATCCCGATGCCGCGCGTCCACGCCGCGCTGCAGGTCGATCAACCATTGCTCCGCCAGCAGGCTGTCCGCGGCAGGGCTGATTGCCGGAGCAGCCACCACGATCGGGGTGGCGACCGGACCAGAGACCGGCTGGCGCAGGCCCCACGCCGAAGCGCCCACCAGCAGGAACAGGATCGCCCAGCGCGAGAACTTCGCATGCGGTGCGTTCATGGTGCACGCTCCGCCGGCAGCTTGTGGGCTTTCCGCCCGGTATCTCGCTGCAGCCAGTCAATCACTCGCTGCAAGGTCTTTGCCGCGGTAGCGCAGGACTCCGACTCAAAGCCGCTGGTGCCTGAACTTCCCGCCGGCGTCTCGAACCCATCGGCAAATCCTGGCCATGACGCGGTCCCATCGCGACAGACTGCGAGCGGCCCCAGGTTCCGCGCATTCCCGGCGCCATCGGTGGCACGGAACCAGAGTTGCCTGAGCCCAGGCGCAGGCGCCGGGAGCAAGCCATGCCATTCACCTTGCGCTGGACCCGGCGCGAGCGCGATCCAGGATCCATCATCAACCCTCGCGCTGACCGATTCGATGCCCGTCAGCGCGTCGCTCGCCTGAGCGCGAACGGGAATGGGATCGGGAACGGTGGCCCCGGCAACCGGCTCCAGCACGAGTAGTGTCGGCAGGATCTCATCGCGGATGTCGGCCTCCGTCGCCGCGATCAGCGCAAATGCAGCATCCGGCTGGGTCAGGCGACGCCAGCTCAACTGCAAGCGCACGCGCGCCGCTGGCCACTCGGATGTGGGGTACGAGAACGGAAGCTCCACCGCCTGACCCTGGAGCAAGGGTCGACTCCACTCGAGTCGGGCTAAAAGCGCCTGGGACGTACCGAGCACGTCGAGACGCAGTTCGTCGCCATGCGGGGAATCCGGAATCGTCGAGGTCACCGAAAGCATCCCCGCGAGCAATTGCCCGTGAGGCACACTGCCAGGATGCTGCAGGGCAGCTTCGACCGGCGCCGTATTGTTGGTCAGCCGCATCACCCGCACAGAACGGATCACGCTCAGGTTTCCAGCGCGATCGCGGGCACGCAGTTCAAGCAGGTTCTCGCCCGGTGCCAGCCAGACGGCGCCAAAGCGCGCGACACCCTGAGCGTCGCTCACGGTCACCAATGGCGCCGGCTGATTCAGAAGTTCGACTTCGATGCCCGCCTCCGTCTGCGCCACCACCGGCAGGTAGCTCAGGGGCGTCGCCGAGTTCGCGGCCGGCTGCGTGATCAGCAGATCCGGCGGTGTCAGGTCGATGGTGAACCGCAGTTCGCGGTTTGCCTGGTTTCCCGCTCCGTCGGTGGCATTCGCACTCAGCATGTGCGCCCCCTCAGCGCTGATGAGGGTGCCCGATGCATGCGGGACACCATCGAGCAGCACTTCCGTGCCGGCAGGATGCGCATCGGTCACGGTCACCGTTGCGACCAGCGGCTGATTGCTCAATTGGCCATCGACAATGCCGGTGATCTCGATGTCCGGAGGCGTCCCGTCGACGGTGACGGTCCGCGCCGGGTTTGGCTCGGTCCGCTCGTGACCGGTGGCATCGCGCGCCCGCACTCGAATGCCATGCGCACCATCCGCAATCCCATCGAGTTGCGTGGCGTACCTTGGCGCCGGATCCGATGCCATTGCGACAGGCATCTGCTGATCGAACAGCAAATCGACGACGTCGATGCTGCTGTACAGGTCGGAGACTTGCGCTGCCACCGGGAAGCTCGCCGGCAACAATGCCCCGGCCTCGGGCTGCAACAGGGCGACCTCAGGGGGAGTCAGGTCGGCCAGCGCGATCACTTCCTGGGCCAGCACGGTCCAGACTCGCTGCCCACCTGCATCCGTCAGGTGGGCTTCCAGGACCAGCACGTAGTTGCCCAACGAGAGGGCGCCACTGGCGAACTGGTAAGTCTGCGGAGCAGACGCAGCGGGTGCGTAGTTCCGCGTCCATTGGACCTGCGCCATGGTCTGGCAGCTGGCTTGTTCGACCAGAGACAACCGGGCCGGAATGTCATCGACCGGTGTGGCGCCCAGATAGTTGATCACGGCGGTGCCGGTCAGATCCGGTCCGGGCTGGCTCGCGGTGGTTGCCGGCTGAAGGTCGCCGTCGAACAGGCCCACCGTCGCCGAACTGCGGTGGACCGTGTGGGTCGTCGGAGGCGATGCGTTGCCCGCCGGATCCACCGCAGATGCTTGCATCAGATTGCTCCCCTCCGCCAGTGGAACGGCCGCGAAGCTGACGACGCCCGCGGTATCGGCGGTGGCTTGGGCGCTGAAGCCACCGAGTGTCAGGGTGACCGTTGCTGCGGGTTCCGTCGCCAGGACAACGGCCGTCGTGGTCGCGGAAATCACGGCCCCGGCAGCCGGGAACGTGAATTGGAGTGCCGGAGGCGTGGTATCGATGACGAACCGGAGACTGCGTTGGCTCCGGTTGCCGGCTCGATCTGTCGCACTGACGAACAACTGGCGACTGCCCTCCGAGGTCATCGGCGTGCCCGAGATGTATGGCTGTCCATCCAGCAACAGGATGGTCGCATCGAGGTTCGTATCGCTGACCTGGATGACGGGTACCACGGGCACCGCGTACAGACCGCCCTCGGCGACACCCTGGATGTCGATCTGCGGCGGCGTGCGGTCCACGATGACCGACCACGGGACCGACACGCCGAGGTTGCCGAAGGCGTCGCGTGCCCGTGCCTGCAGGGCCAACGGGCCTTCGGGCGCATCGACCGGGAACCGGAACTCCCCAGGGAAACCGGTTCCGGGACTCATCGCCTGGAACGCACCGCCACCGATGCGCAGTTCCACCTGCGAGATGCTGCTGTGCGCATCCAGGACACGCACCGCTGCATCAAATGATCCAGGAACGAAAGCGCCATTCACGGGACGGATCGGTGTGATCGTCGGGGGCGCAACATCCGAAACCAGCGCGGTCCGCACATCCAGCATCCGCGCCAGCGATCCGCCGGGCACTTCCAGCGTCAGCAGAATGGCGCCGATCGACATCCCGGAGGCAGAGACTTCAAGCGTACCGATGCGCGATTCACCGGCCGCGAGCGACCATGTGTAGGCGCTGCTGGCCAGTTCATTTCCAGTCGTCTGCCGGCGCGCACGCGCCCGGACCGGCAGGTCGGACAGTGCCACTGCGCCGGTGTTGCGCACCTCGAAATGAATCGTCGCCGCAGAGCCGGCGGGCAGCACGCTTTCCGGCAACTGCCAGGCGCCACCCACTGCGGTTGCACCACTCACCTGCACCAGTTGCACGGCCGCGCCGGCCTCCGCCAGCAGGCCGCCTGACCACACCTCGGAAATCAGGCTGTACGCGCCGGCAGGCAGTGTCCCGGACGCGAACGAAACGGGATGCGCGCCATCGTATCCAACTGTCAGAACACCGAGTGCCCGGGTGTTCTCGGACATCGTCAGGCCGTTGGGTCCGATCAGTCGCGAGCGCAACTCGGCATTCTCGACAACCACGTTGCCCTGCACGTAGCGCAACCTGGCCTGCAGCTGGATGGGGGCGCCCAGTGTCACCGTTTGCTGACCCGGTTCCAGGGACAACCACAACAGCGACTCGGCGCGCACGTCGACGAGCGCATCGCGCGAACGAAGCAGCGTACCGGCTGCATCATGCAGTTCCGCGATCACGCGGTAGCGCCCCGCTGCAACCGTGCCAGGGGTCCAGTCGAAAGGCACGGTCAAGCTCGCTGTCGGGCCGTTCAGCTGAACGGCCTGTTGGTGCAGGAGGGCGACCAGATGCTGCTGGTCATCGAGCATTCGTAGTGTGAGGCGTCCAGTGAACGACGTCCCGTTCACGACTGTCACTGTGCCATGCAGGGTCTCCGTCGGTCCCAGCAGAGCGCGATCAACCGTGAGCGCCAGCTCGGGTAGCCCATCGGCATTCACCGTGAACGTGCGCGAGGCGCGATTGTTGGAAAAACTCGATTCCTGGAAGACGCGAGCAGGGTTCACCGCCACCGAAACGCCGTAGATGCCCGTTTCCGCCAGCGCTGGTGCTTGCCAGGCAACGACCGTCTCGGTCCCCGCCAGCAGCGGCGGCACAGCCACCGAAAGCGGTGGCATCGATTGACCTGCGGGCGTGGACATCTGCAGTGTCGCGGTGGCTGCCGCGCTCGATGCGCTGCCAATGTTGCGGATGCGCGCTCCGAAACGCGCGGCGGCTCCTGGCAAGCCTACATTGGGCTGCGCACTGAGGTCCTGGTTGCGGACCTGCAGATCCGGTAGTCCGTCGCCAGGTACCGTGATGGTGATCGGCAGGGCCGGCCCGCTGTCCAGCTGCCCCGGTGCCGATGCAATTGCGGCAAGGATGTTGTCGCCAAAGGCCAACTCGAAGGCAGGAAGCCGGAACACGCCTGGCGGCTGCACGATGTGCAGGTCGATGTCGGCCTGGATCGCCCATTCCTCGGTGGCCAGCGCGGCCATCAACGTCCCCCGCTGATGTCGCGACTGGCGAGCTGCAAGCCGTCAGGCCAACGGTGCAAGGTCCATTGTCCGGACCCAAGCACCGCCAAGCGCGTGTCGTCTTGGTTGAACTCGATCGCGACCGCGTCCGGGCTGCCAAAATCCACGCACCAGCGCACCAGTGCTCAGATTCAGCCGGTGAATGCCCGGAGCGGTCGGAATCACCGATGACCAGGGCCTCCGCAGACCGCCTGGCCAGCGTCGGTACGCCGATGGCATTGATCGCGGCCTGCTGTACCAATCCCGATTGCAGGTCGAGCACCTGAATCCGCCCGTCGCTCAGGTACCAGATCGCCCAGCGGTTGTCGCCGTGTATGCGCACGCTGCGCGGATCGATGTCTGACGCGGGAATCGCGATCCGGTTCCAGTCCCCGACCGGCTGTTGCTCGCGCCAGGCCAGCTCAGGCCCGCCGCGCCACCGGGGAGGTCTGCCACGACCAGCAGGCGCCGACCATCCTCACTGAGCCGGAACAGGCGCAACTGGGGAACCTCAAGGACCTCCGTCCGTGTGGCCGATGCCAACCGGTAAATTTCCAGATGAACCGAGGAGCCCATGGGAGAGCAACGCATCAGCTGGTCCGCGTCCAACCATTGGGCCAACGCGCAATCGCTGCCAAGCTGGACGCCAGGATCCTCACCGTCGACAGGCCGCACCCAGGCGTCGCTGTAGACCTGACCGGCATCCGGCGAAACCAGTACGTCGCTTCCGCCAGTCAGGTAGCTGCGCATCAGGGCTTCGGTGGGAATCACGGCCTGGCGGGAGGAGGTCGTACCGGTTCCGACATGCACGGTCGATCCCGGTTGACCGCGTCCGGCAACCACACTCAGTGGTCGCGGAATCACGACCGACCTGCCGTAGCGAGTTGGAAAGTGAAAAGCCGGGGTGAACACGGGCGCGTCGGCGTAAACCGGAACCCTGAGGCCGTGTTCGATTCCGGGCTGCCATTGCCAATCACATCGAACGCGCGAACCCGGTAGTAATAGCGCGTGCCATTGACCAGCCCTCGTCATCGTAGGTGGTCGCCAGCTGTCCCCGATCTGCTCGAAGGACCGGCCTCGGCAGGCGAACGCAACACGCCGTAGTACACCGGGTTACTGCCGGTTCCAGGCTGCCATGTCAGACGCAACGCACCCCCGCCGGGTAGCGCATCCACGACCAACCCGATCGGCGCCGGCAACGTGCCCACATCGACGGACAGCACGACCTGCTTCGACGGTGCCGCGTTCCCCGCCTGATCGACCGCGAGAATGCGATATCCATAGGCGCCATTGGGCAGGCCCGAATCCGTGTAACTGCGGTTCGCGAGATTCGTGATCGAGGCGATCGGCGTGCTGCCACGCAGAACCCGGTAGGCGGCCAGGTCGGGAGCGGTGCTCCGTCCACTGCAGTTGGGCGTCCGCGCCCTGGACTTGTCCACTCAGGACCACCGCCGGTGGTGGCACGATGTCACCCACGACCACGTCGGCCGGATCGGACTGGGCTTTCGAATGCGTCCTGGTTGACCGCCTGATGCGGATATCGATAGCGACCATCGGTCAGGGTCTCCTGCAGGCTGGTCGCGCCTGCGTCGGACGCACCCGGTACGACGATTTCGCGCAGGTAGACGGATGGGTCCCCAGCACTCAAACGCAGACGGAACTGCTGGCTGCGATAGGGCTGACCAAGGCTCGCCGACAGCGTTCCTGGCTCGTCGGTCACGTCGCTGGCAGTCGCACCCAGTTCCCGAGCCATTCGCCCTCGACCGCCAGGGCTATCGGCGCTTGCGGTGCATCCAGCTGAATCTCGAACGCAGTGACGATGACGGGCTCGGCCAATTGCACCAGAACACTGACGCCGCCGCCCGACAGGTCGATCGACTCACCGGTCGAGGACGCACCGTCGATGCCTGGGCAGCGCCTGGTGTGCCCTGCGCACGCAGTTCAACGGCGGACTGGGGCGTTTGCGCGGCATCGGGCTCTCGCGCCGAACCATCACGGAATACCCGGAACGAGACCGGCGCGGATAGGCCGGCATCCGCCAGCTCAGGTTCACCTG
This sequence comes from Rhodanobacteraceae bacterium, assembly GCA_016713135.1. NCBI lineage: Bacteria > Pseudomonadati > Pseudomonadota > Gammaproteobacteria > Lysobacterales > Rhodanobacteraceae > Rhodanobacteraceae bacterium. Next base: position 146,732 of record JADJPR010000006.1, read on the forward strand.
ATGCGCATTCACCGTCGCCGCCACGTTTGACGGAGCTGGCGGACGCTCGCTGCGCATCCCCTGGGATTCGAATGGCTTGCTGCGGTTTCCGACGCCGTCCCGGACGCGCACGGTCAGGGTGCTGAGGCCCGGTTCGAGCAAGGTCTGCGGGGGCAGCTTGTCCCGCGGCGACGCCTGCTCCGGGAGCGCTGCGCTTCCGGAGGCACTCTGCAGATCTGCCACAACCTGTCCGGATACCACCGAGCGCACGCGCCATTCGGTGGCCGTCTCCAGCGTCGGCGTATACGGCTGCTCCACCTCCACACTGAACACCGCGCATTGACCGCTGCGCCAGCGGGCGACTGGTTGCCCCGACGTATCGACTGCCCGAATGCGGTAACGATATTCGCCATCGGTCAATGAGCCGTCGACATGCGCAACTGTCGGCGAGGGAACCACGGCAACCGTGACGAACTCGCCGCCTGGAGCAGCGCGCTGCACCTCGTAGCTGGCCAGATCCTGGGCGTTCACCGGGTCCCAATCGAGCATCGCCTGCTCGCCGTCGACCAGGACACGCAGGTTCGCAGGGGTTTGGCGGCGCCCTGCAGGTGTCGATGCTCGATCCGTACGCGGGGTGGCGCGGGATCGCTCAGACCTTCCTGATCCAGCGAACGCGCGCGCAGGTCGTGAAAAAGCCATAAGCCTGGGGCGCCGGTTCGAAAATCGAATCGAAGGAGGCACCGCGGAACATCGGGCCGAACAGCGTCCAGACGGACGCGCCATCCGCCCGGAACTCGAACTGGACCTCGGCAAAGGTCAAGGTCGGCGCTGGTTCCGCGGACCGGAACGCGCGTGTCGAATCGCTCACCATCCAGCGGCCTGACCAGACGGACCCGCGGCGGCCTGCCCGTCCGCGTCAAGCTGACTGGATCCGAGAAGGCACTGAGGAGTTGCCAGTGGTGTCAATTTGCCTGGACCCGCCACTGGAAGCCGCCGTCGCCGACGTCCTCATCCAGCCAGTCAGGCGTCGCTATGACCAGCAGCAAGGGGTTCCCCGCCCGGGTCACCCTGCAGCAGACGCGCCGCGATAGACGAGATAACCATGCAGGTCGGCTTCGGTGTTGGGCGTCCATGTGAGCTGCACATCGCTGGTCCCGGCTTCGCTGGCCACCAGGCCGACGAGGCGCAGCCGGCGGCTGGTTGTCGATCGTCAGTCCGACTTCCCGGACAGCGGCGTTGTTCGAGATGTCCCGGGCCTCGATTTGCAGGCTGGCGGGGCCGTCGAATCCCTGGAGTGTTCCAGCGCACCAATTCGGCATTCAGGACGGCAGCGGGTGCTGCTGGCCAACACCACACCGCCAGTTGCCCGTTCCGAACCACGCGCCAGCTCCCAGCGCTCAAAGTCGTCGCGACTGGAAGGCGCGACCGGTGATGGCCACCGTGCCACCGATGCCCGAGCCATTGAACGGCGCGTACAAGGCGACCTCGGGCCGTGTCGTGTCGATCGCCAGGCTGACCTGATTGCTCGGCGAGGATTCGTTGCCCGCGGCATCGATGGCGCGCACCTGCCAGCAGTGCATCCCCTCGCTGAGTTCGGTGTCGACGTGCTCCAGGCCAGATGGCTCGGCGACAACTTGTGCGTTACGCAGAAGCCGGTAGCCAGCCCATCGCCGGCTGGAGATGGCGCGGTCCAGGACAGGCGTGCGTCACGCGGGCCCGTGCGCGCCACGCGCAGTTGTGCATCGGCGCGGGGGAGGCAGGTGTCGACTCGAACCTCGCGGAACACCTCGCTGACGTGACCGAAAGCGCGGTCATGTACCCGCAGGCGCAGCAGGTAGACGCCGTCGATCGCTGGCGACAGCACCGTCGCCAGCAGTCCGTCCGCTGGCTCGCTACCCTCAGCTACCCGCTGAAAGACGGGCGGCTGCGCGGAGTTCCGCGAGATCCAGCTCGAAACCGGTCGAGATTCGCATCGGTCGCGCTGCAGATCACCTGCTGATCACGCCTACCGACGCGCCTGCCGATAATAATTGAGTCAATGCGCGCGCAACCGGTGGCGTGTTGTCGAGTACCACCGAGACGTCCACCAGGCCCTGATTGCCCGCTCGATCGAATGCCGTCACCCGCAAGAATGTAGGGCACCGTCGGGCTCCCACGCCTGCCCAATGCGGCGGTCCACGGTCCACTGCCGACGCCGGTTTCGCTCGCGATCAGCGCAACGTGAATCTCCTGGCGCAGCTCAGGGGCATCCGCCCGTCGGGATGGCTGTCCTCGATCCCGTACTTGCCCGGCGATCGGCCCGCCCGTTCAGGACAGCACCCCGCGTCCGGGCCCGGCGTATCGATCGACACGCCTGGCGGTGCGGTCCAGTGTGAACGCATGACTCAGCTGGCTGCGATTGCCGAAGCGCGATCCTGCCGCCTGGATGCTCAGCGTGTAGCTGCCCTCCGCCACGTCATCATCAAGCAGGGCCAATTCAAGGACACCCGCCGCCTTCGTGCTGTGCCAGTAATCCCGGCATCGGCGGATTGAAGAGACCTCGGCGCCCAGGGGATGAGCTTCCCTCCACTTCCAGTGTCAGCGCCCCGCCCGTTGCTGAATGCGCCGGCCGGCGCACGCATCACCAGCTGTGGCGGTGTGGTGTCCCCTGCAACCTGGAACTCGGCTTCTTCGAAGTGCGCTGGCTGGGCGGGATCGACCACCTGAGCGCGACCCGGTAGGCGCCGTCCGGAACAGGCGTTTCCGTCTGATCGCGTCCGTTCCAGGTCAGGGACTGCGTGCCGTTCGGGGTCACCAGAGTCGGCGAGCGTCTTGCGAGTCACCCTGTGGCATCCAGCACCCGCACGCTCACCAGAGCCGGGCGACCAAGGCTGAGGACAGGATCGTGGATTCAAGGATGCCGTCGTTGTTGGGCGAGATCAGCTCGTTGTTCAGCTCCGCCGCCAGGGTCAGCGGCGAAAGCGCTCAGAACCTGGACCTCGATATCTGCTTGGCTCTCCAGCCCGACCTCGTCACGCGCCTGAAGCGCAATCCGATGGGTACCGGCAGCGACATGGTTGTACCAGTCATGGGCGTAATCGCGTGGGCCCCGAGCGGATGTCGGTTGCGTCACGATGTTCGGCCGGTGACCGTTGCCCACCGAGGCCGAATAGGAGAACTCGACCCCCGCAATACCGCGGCTGATCCTGGGCCCGGGCACGCAAGGAGCTGGAAAAAGCGTCAGCGCGCTGCCTGGCGCCGGTTCCAGCCATTGGACCTGGGGCGGGGTGTCATCCACCCTGACCGGGACCAGATCCTTGCGCTCGTAGCCGCAATCGTCATCAGCTGACCAGGACCACGATGTACTCGCCCTCGAGCCACCTGCCCCTGGGTGTTGCGGCCATCCATTGCCACTGCAATGCGCCGGTCAACAGTCCGCGACTTCCCAGATCCACGAGGGCCGGGCCTGCCTCCGTCCATTCCCCGGCCCACCGCGGATCCGTCAGGACGGGTCGGGAGCCCACCGCGTGCAGGAAATTGGCCTGCGCAGAGATCTCTTCATGAAGCGCGCCGCGACCAGACAGTTTGCCCAAGCGAAGGCGAGAAGCGGTAGGAACTTTGCGCAATCCCGTTGGCCATGGTCGTCGGCGGACGCAGGTGGTCGAGGCTGCGGCCAACCACCGGAAAAACGCGATTGCATCCAGGACTCGCGCATCAGCCACCACAGGACGCTCGACTGCAGGCGAATAGCGTTCACAGAAGAGACTGCGGACACGCAAGGTCGCCGGACCCTCAGGCAAACCCACTTGTTCCCAGGTTTCAATCTGCCAGTCGATCGGGGCCGCGTTCCTCAGCCCAGGCAATTGGTCCGGCCGCGGCAGGATCTGGAAATCGCTCTCCCTACCGGGGCTCCCGACCGACCCAGAAGCCGTGATCACTACCGATCTGTGCCGAGATTCATCGACAAACGAATTGGTCGATTCGCCCGGTTACTGACGCCGGATCGCCAATGCAGAGCCGGTTGTTTCGGTTGATCCCCCGTTCGGCGGTGGGCGCCGGCGGCGATTCGATACTGCGGCCCACGGTCGTGGTTTGACTGGAGCCATCCGTGTTAGTTGACCTGCAGGACATGCTCGCCAATCAGGGGGTCGGAAGTATCGACAGCGATCAGCGAATTGGCCGCAGGCCGCGGATCAACAGCAGTGCACCGTGCTGCCATTGCGCGAGTCAAACCAATGCACCGATGCAGGCTGTGCGAATGGGAGGCCGGAACACCCGATGCGTGGAGACCACGGAGGTCCCGACGCGCGTGAGAGATCGCCCCCATCCCCGTTCGCCTGACCCTCCGCTGCTTATTGGGGGCCGCCTTCCGGGTCTCGTTCAACACGGAACTCATTCGATTGCATGTTTCCGCCAATCTGACGGCGCATTCTGAATTCGGCACGACCGGGCAGCGGGGGCAATTCACGAAGCCAAGTTTCGTCCCCGTGGAAGCAGCTCCGCTCCGGAGCTGGGACATCTCCAGGTGTCACCAGCGCGTACAGTAAAGACTGCCCGCCGGTTCGCGGAACTCCAACACTGCCAGCCTTCGGTGGATCGCGCCATGACACCGAGCAACATCGCGGAAGAGCGGCGCCGCTCTCAACCATGTCATGACGGGAGTCAATACCTGACCCCGTCCCGGCACATGCCACGACGGGCCAGACACGGGCAATCCCACAAGTCGGGCATTATGGACACCCCAAGCCAAGCACCTCGAATACTTCCGTCCGGATATTGCCCGCTTGATCGACGGCGACGACTCGGTGCTCCTCGTTTCGTAGTTCCTGGGGCTTCAGATTGAAGTCTATTTCGGGAACAAATGCGCTCTCATATCTGACACGCTCAATCCAGGGCGATGATCCGTCTCGTGGTCTGGACTCCAACCGAACATGGTCGAAACCTTGATCAACGGCATTCAATCTGACCGTGCCATATGATCACCGTGTCCTGGTTAGGTTGGGCAGAGCAATCGGTGATCACCGGCAGGTTCTCCGTGATCTCCAGATCCAGGCAGCGAATTGTCGATCTCGACCACGAAACTGCGGCCAGCAAGGCTGATGCGGTATTTTCCGTCCGGCAACGGCGAGCCATCCTGCGCTCTACCCTCCCACCGCCACTCGAAGCGACCGGATAGCGGATGCTAGAGTCGTTCGGTCTGAAGCAGAGTGCCGTTCCCGGATTCAATCCGAACATCCAGTTCAATCACGCCGACCGGATCTCGTACCGCAGGAGTCAATCGATCCTTGACGCCATCCCCGTTCGGCGAAATGTGCCTGAGGTCAGCCTGTACCGTTCCCAGCACTCGGCGTCGAACCAGACCAACTCCTTCCTTCACCGTCTGCGCGATGTTTCCAGCGCGATCCACCACTCGCAGACGCAGGCGATAACGACCAGGTGGCGGCGGCTAGTGCGATCCGATCACCTGATCGTCCACCGCCTCGGTCCCGTCCGGGTTCCCGGTCCACACACCGCCGGACTCAAGCTGGTACTCGAGCGAATGCGGGTCCAGGTTCTGATCATCCGCGCTGATGCGCACGACCATGGTGCGCAGGGCCTCGACGTACTCCAGGTCCAGTCGCGCGAAGCCATTCCCGCGGTTGGAGAGTGCATGGACGTATTGCTGAGGGACATCCGCCAAAGCTATCTCGGCGGAACACCGTGCTGAGCCCGGAACCCCGATAGGAAATGCTCCGCGATCTCGATGGTCGATTCCGACGGCAACAAGGTCGGCAGGACTCGGCGCCGCGCTCCAGCGCGATCCCGTCCTGCTCCCCGAGCAGTTACTGCTCACCTTCGATCCAGCCACGCGGACTGAAGTCACCAAGATCGCGCACCTGACCGCTTGCGACTTCGATCAGCAGACCGCGGCTACCCAACACGTAGATGTTGCTGCCTTCGACTTCTCGCTGGAGACCGGTTCGAGGTTCTGGTAGGCCTCGAAGCGCGCAGCCACATGGAATGCCTCATCGGGCGAGCAGTGAAACTCGAACACACCCCGCCCCATCGGCATGTCTGGAATCCGCGGTGGGACGTCGGTTGGCACCACGTCGGAAAGATCGACGTCAAGCTCGGTGCCAGCGCTCAGATCGCGAATCCTTGCGCGGGCTTCGGCGCCCCAACTCATGATCAGATATCGCCCGGAAGGGCTGACGTCAACGGCGAGGTTCGCCAGCGACGTCTCAGACGTGACGATGGCCGTCACCGCGCCTGTGCGCTCATCGATGCGCAATATCTGCACAGCGGTTGGGCGCCGAAGGGACTGCGCACCCGGCGACCCGGTAAGATGCTCTGTCGGCCCGGCTATAGGAGAACCGTGCGGCTTTCCAGATTTCATCATCCAATCGAGGAATGCGATCGATGAGGGTGCCACCTGCGGGTCCCACCAGATGGACGCCACTGTGCGAGGACACTGGGACACGATCGGTTCCGAATGTGTACGCCTTCTGGAAATCCGGGCTAACCGGAGCCCCAGCGTGACCCTTGTCCCGTGCTGGGTGACCATCCGACCACACACCGCTCGGTTCCGCCTCGAAAATCAGGCTTCCCATCCAGGAGACGGCCAACGTATTTCTTTGCACCATGGCCAATGACTGTCGGTGGCTGCAAAAGATCGATCCGCTGTCGACATCGACCGCGACCAGTTTGATCCTTCTGCCGATAGGGCGGCGACCGCGACAGTGTGGTGCGTCAAACAATCCGACCGACGTGAATCCCCAGGAATTCGGGAATGCCGACGTCGGCAGCAGCAGGCGCGCTGCCATCAAACCATATCGATAGAGGCCTGACTGTACCCCCAGCAGGCCACCGGCGCGGAACACGGTCAATCCATGCATGCCGGTGATTTGATCGAAATGGGTGCTGACCCCGCGGTCAGTGACTCCACCGGGGCATTTGCCATCGCGTGCGGCAAGCACCGGCGGGCGACGATTGGTGTCGAGGACCAACGGGGAGGCGCTTCAACAACTGGCCGGTGCGCTTTCCGAACCGCACTTCATAACGATCATCGAGTGGCGCGCCGCCCATCCCCGGCGGCGTCAGACGCCGCCCAACTGGGCCACTACGGAGCCATCCCCGTAGACAGCACTTCTTCGCCCCAGGACGTCGGCACCCGCACCCGGGCCGCCGCCGGTGGCGTCAGGCGCGCGACGATCTCGGTCTGGTCAGCGCGTCCGTCCCCGTTGGGCGAGAAATAGGGTTCGGTGACGTAGAAGTCAGAGATCCAGTCGTGTCAGATCGAGAATCATGATTTGTCGTCCTCTCGCCCCCTCGGCGATGGCGTTCGCCCTGTCGGCAGCCAATTCGATGCGCAGGGGCGCCATCGGGGCGCCGGATGAATTCGAACTCGACCGCGCGCTCTGCGCCGGGCTCGAGGTCCACGAGCCTGGGAAGGCGCCAGCGGCGTCGACGGCGCCCCGTCGGCGGCTAGCCGGTGAAGTTCGATTGCGGTACTGGGCACCGGTTGCTGACCGGTATTGCGCAAGGTCGCCGTCGGCGGACGCTTTCGCGCGCCCGGGGCCGGCTAAGCGGGCGTCAGGCGAATATCGATGGCGACCAGTTGCAGGACTGGCAGGCTCAGCACCTGCGTCAGCTGCAGCGCAAGATTGTCGCCCTCGTTGGTCTCGGTCAGCTCCGTGCCGACGT
>JADJPR010000008.1 GCA_016713135.1 Rhodanobacteraceae bacterium
GGCGAGCACGTCCGGTGTGATCGCCACCGGCACCACCGCCAACGATCGCGCGCCGACCAACCCGGCGACCGGCAAACCCTACTTCACGGTGCGGGCGCTCGGCTGGGGCTCGGCTGGGCGGCCGGCAAGCGTTGCGGTTCAACACCATCGTTGCGCTGTAACCGGTCTGGGTCGTGCGCACGATTCAACAAGACCCGAAACCGTGACCCGCGACGCCTTCACCCTGCTGGTGCGCGGCGACGTGGATCGCCCGTGACCCGCCACCGCTTCCGAGGACTCTGACTTGTGAGCAACAAAGGTCAAATGGATACGAAACGGCACGGCGGGCGCGCCGGTGCTGACCAACAACTGGAGCAGCTTACCGCGCTTCTCGGCGCGCTGCTCGTCAGCGGCTTCACCTAAAGCGGTGTCGGCGATGACTCGGGGAAGGCGGCATCGCGACCGCCGTCGTCGGTTCAGCGCATGGCTACCAAATCGATCGTTGGTGCGCATCGAAGGTGCAGAGGAGCCCGAGTACAACGGCAGTTCGCCGTCACCGCCACCACTCAGGACAGCATCCAGCGTTGCCATCCGGGTGAACCGGCCTCGCCGGCCGTACAGTGCCCTAGGATCACCGACAAGATCGCACCGCTCAGTTCGAGATCGCCTTCACCGGCGAGAACAAGCGTGCCTACCGAAGCCCCAATCCGCTGTCGAATCGGCCCTTCACGCGCGTCGACGACAGCCTGCCCGAGGCTACGACGACCTGGGCGAAGTTTGGGCGTGTCACGCTAGCCGAGGACATGGTCGACATCGAGACTTTCGTTGGTGCGCGCGCGCCGTTCGATCCGGCGGCGCCCACGCGCAACGAACTGCCCTCCGGGCGGCGGCACCTCCATGTACTCCGGGCTGGTTCAAGTGGTACTTCGCCCGCAACAACACGCCGGACCTGGCGACAACGGCGCCGGTGCGCAGCTGGGTGCTGGTCGGCGACGACCGCGGCTTCTTCCTGTCGTGCGCGTCCGGCTGGGGTGGTGATCGCCGCGTGCTTACACGTTCACCGACCTCGACAGCTACAAGCCTGGCGACAACTACCGCGTCGTTCCTGACTGCCTCGATCGCTACCGCACGGTCAGCGAGGTGGCCGAACAATATCAACCAGGACACCTACTCCGACGCACTCGCTGGATACGACCGGAAAGATCTGCGTGCGCGACTACCCAGGTGGGCGGCAATGCGCGCCTGGGTCTGTTCTCGTTGAACGAGGGTAACGCCCAGACTGTGTCTGGACGCTCGGGCCACATCCCGTTCCCCAATGGCCCCGACTACGGCCTGATCCTGCACCCGATCTACCTGCGCGAGAGCACCGGCCATCTGCGCGGGATGCTGCCCGGGATGTACTGGATTCATCAGAACCAGCCCTACGCGCACCTGACGCTGATCGACCAGGTGCTCGGCTACCCCGGGCGCAAGTTCCTCATCGTCACCCTGGACTACGCCCACGAGGGCAACACCAGCGGCTTCGCCTTCGACATCACCGGGCCTTGGAGACCCTGAGTCGTGGCCTATCCACTGGACGAAGATTTCGTCGCCGGCATTCCCGCCGGATTCGCCAGCGCGGGTGGCGCGGGCGGCGTCACGCCGACTTGGAACGAGGCGGCACAGGCCGTCGATCTGGTGTTCTCGCAGGCGCAGAACTTCTGGCGCATCGATGCCGCCGAGGTCGTCGAGAATTTCTGGTTCGAGATCGATGCCGAAGTGGTGGCCATCACCTACTCATCGGCCTGTTTCGGGTTCTGGCTCTGGACGGGATCGGGGACGTATGAAGGCCACCGACTGGTCGCGTGGCAGCAGCAGTGGCATCACAGTTTCTGGGATGCCGGTGGCAATCAGTACGAACTCACCGCCCATGCCGCAGCGCCGTGGGCCGTGACCGGCGCTCGCCGCACCATCCGGGTCGATGCCAAGCGCGGCAACGACGGCATCTGGCAGTACCGGCTCAGCGACAACGACGGCATCGTGGTGGGAAGGCTACAAGCGGCACCACGCGCGCTTCCGGCCTTGCATCTACGGCTACGGCCTGACCCTGCGCGTGCATCGGGCGTCTGGTGGCGTGCCGAGCACCCTGCCGGACGCGCCGTCTCCCCATTACAGGGCGCTGCCAGCCGCAGTGGCGCGCACCCAGCCGGTACCGGACCTGGCCGGGCTGCTGCGCTACTCGCACCGCGCCTTCCACCGTTTGGCTGGCACGCGTAACCACTACTACGCCGGCGACCACCAGATCACCGGCACGGTGAAAGAGAAGGGCGTTCCGGATGACCGACCCGTGGCGCGTCGGGTGCTGTTGTTCGACGAACGCACCCACGTCGTCGTGGGCGAGACCTGGAGCGATCCGGGCACCGGTGCCTACCGTTTCGAAAAGATCAGTCCGGTGCCGCGCTACGTCGTGGTTGCCTACGACTACAAGCACAACTTCCGGGCGGTCATCGCCGACAACCTGCGCGCTGAGCCGATGCAGGTGCCGGCGTGATCGAGATTTCGAACGCGCTCAACGGCTATCGGCTGCAGGGCGTCATCACCTTTCTGGCGCTCGGCACCGAACAGGCGCGCGCCCACGTGTACGCGGGGCCACGACCGAGCCTCGGCGCGCCGCCGCAAGGGCCGCTGCTCGCCTCCATCGTGCTCGCCGAGCCGCTCGGCACCGTGGTTGACGGCGTGCTCGAGGTTGCCGCGACGAATGAAGCGCTGATCCTCACCACTGGCGAGGCGACGTGGGCACGCATCGTCAACGGTCAGGGGCGCGCTCGCCTGGGACTGCGATGCGTCGGACCTCGAGGGCACCGGCGAACTGCGCCTGCCGACGACCACGCTGTATGCGGGCGGCTACACCCGCATCCTGACGGGACTGCTGGGGTGATCGCCAATGACGGCTGTCGATCTGCGCTTCGCCCATCCACCGGGCAGCGCGCATCTGGTGCTGGGCGGCGATCCCGGGGCGACGCCGCCCGTCGATGCGCAACTCGTCGGCGCACTGCCGGCATTGCGCTTCGGCGCTCGCCATCCCCAATGCATCGGCGACACTCGTCGGTACCTTTCCCGCGATGGAGATGCTGATCGGAGGCGCGCTATGCATCGCGAACCGCGCGTCCGCTGGTGGGCAGCACCTACTCGACCTGGCAGCGTGGGCGAGGATTCGAAGTCGGCGCCGAGCATCGGACCTCGCCGACCGTCCGAGCGCCCGTGCAAGCGCAAACCGGCTGGCAACCGGCGACAGGCTATGTTGCGGGTGTCGAGGCGCGTCGCAGCGCCAGGCTGGCGCGACTGCCGATCACAGCCACGGTGCGGTTCTGTCTCGCGTCGCCGACATCGCCGGGCGCCATTGGCGTCGCGCACAGTGATGCGCAGCAACTGCGCACTGCAGGTCCGTTCGTCCATGCCAACGCTGCGCGCATGGATGGGCTGCAGCGGCGACTGCACCATCAAGACGGTCTACGGGATCGCCATCGGCCGACGACCTCGGGCTTCGGTGTGGCGGCACCGCTTCCGAGTCGACGCTTCTTCGAGGCGATCCAAGTGGCGGTCACGCTTCGGCGCTGGACCAAGGACCGCTGGCAGAACGCCATGCGCCCTCCGCCTGGCCGGCACCCGACGCGTCCCGACGACGGCGATCCGCCGCCGATCCGTTGTTACACCCCGAATCCCAAACTGCGCTTCGCGTCGCTGGCGGCCACGGATGGCCACCTGGTCTTCGTGTGCGAGAACCATCCCGGGCCCGGTCAGGACGACCCGGTCGTCGTTCCGATCAGGAGGGTCTACGTCGTGCTGAACCACGTCACCCTGCATCGATGGCCGGATGGCGCGCCGGTGCCGGTCATCTCGCTATCGCTGAGTCTCGACGTCGATTCCTGGGCGTGGGGCTTCGAGGCCACGCTGCCCGGCATCGCCGAAGCGCTGGTCGCGCCCGAAGATGGCGCCTCGCCGGTGGAACTGGTGGCGCACGTCAATGGCACGAACTTCCGCGTGCTCGCCGAAAACCTGAGCCGTGAGCGCAGCTTCGGCGACACCAGCCTGCGACTCTCGGGCCGGGGTCGCTCCGCGGTCCTGTCGGCGCCGTATGCCCCGGTCGTGAACTTCGCCAATGGCGATCCGCGCACCGCGCGGCAACTGATGGACGACGTGCTGACGGTCAACGGCGTGCCACTCGGCTGGACCGTCGACTGGGGCCTCAGCGACTGGAGCGTGCCTGCCGGCGTGTTCGCGCAACAGGGCACCTGGATTGATGCGCTGGCCAGCATCGCTGGCGCTGCCGGCGGCTACCTATTGCCGCATCCGTCCGAAGCGACCATACGTGTGCGTCATCGCTATCCGGTGGCGCCATGGGACTGGCACGCCGTCACGCCTGACCTGATCCTGCCGGTCGACGCCGTCTCGCGCGAATCGCTGCGCTGGCTGGAGAAGCCCGCTTACAACCGAGTGTTCGTGTCTGGCCACCCGAGTTCGACACTTATCCGACTTAAGTAATTGATTCGTAGCGCATCCGGTATCCCCGGTTGCCACTACGATGGCGTCGATCAGCTCGTCTGGAGGGCTTTGGTGTCGGGCAACGGCAGGTCCAGTTGCTGGAAGATCGAGCGGGTTTCCTCGCCGGTGGCGGTCAGTCCGCTCACGGTCTTGCCGTCGGCGGTGAACCGGTGCAGTTGGATGGCCTTGAGCTTGCGCAGCGCGGCTGCCGGGCTGAACTCGGTCAGTTTCGGACGCATGACCCGGTGCAACAGCAACGCGAGGAAGCAGATCAACGCGTGCGCGCGGATGCGCTCGGGCAGCCGGTGATAGACCGGCGCCAGCGCGATGTCCTGCTTGAGCACACGGAAGCCGCGCTCGATGTCCGCCAGGCGCTTGTAGCGCTCCACCACCTCGACGGCTTTCAGGTCGCGCACGTTGGTCAACAGTATCAGCTTGCCGTCGAAGGCTTCCTGGCGGGCCAGTGCCGCTTCGTCAGGTGCCAGCTGAAGCTGTCGGCGCGCAAGTCGGCTTTGAGGATCTTCGACAGATGCTTCCCTCACCGCTGTGATGAAGCGCAGGTAGGCGCCGCGGTCGCTGGCTTTGCGGCGCGGGCCTTCTTGCCCTGATCCTGGCGCTCCAGCTTGTCCACCGCAGACTGCGCCTGCGCCTCGATGGCCGCGATCCGGGCGCGGCGCTGCGCAGTCTGTTCGGCTGCCACGAGAGGGTCGTGCGCCACTACCATGCGATAGCCGCCCGCTTCGGTCTCCAGCACCTTGGGCGCGGTCGCATCGACGCACGTTCCCGCCAGTTCCACGACCGGATCCATGAAGTCGCCGTAACGGCGCGCTGGCACCGCGATGATCCAGGACAGCTCGACACCCTTCGGCAACTTCAGCGCCTCCAGGGCCGCGATCTGATCCAGACTCAGCATGCCGCGATCGGCCACCAGCACCACGCGCTTGACCGCATAGCGCGCCAGACTGCGCTGGATCATCGGCAACAAGGTGCTCACCTCGCCGACATCGCCGGGGAACACCTCGAAATCCAGTGGCATCCCGCAGCCGCTCTGCACCAGCCCCAGCGCGAACTGACGCGCGATGCCGCCGGTGTCCTTGTTCATGCCAAAGGCACGCACATCGTCCGCCAGTCTCGTCTCGCCCTGGATGCGCACATTGGTCAGGTCGTAGAACACCAGGTTCAGGTCCTGATCCAGCAGCGGTCGCACCAGCCCGGCCAGCCGCGACAGGATCGTGCCCGCATGGGCGTCCAGCACATCCATGGTCCGCAACAGGCGCTGGTGGGTCACTTCGTCTGGCACCACGCCAGGGACGATGACTTCTTCCAGCCAACGCAGCACGCCGAGCTTGGAATCCGCGTCGCACAGGCGATTGATCACCATCAGCCGCGCCAGCGTGTCGACATCGAGCTTGGCGTCCGAGCGCGTCAGCCCGCGCAGGCAGCGCGAAAGACCCAGGCGATCCCAGAGCGCCGACAGCAGCCACGGTCCGCCCACTTCCAGCGAACGCTGGAAGGTTGGCGCCGCGGGCGGCCCGCGACCGGCCGCGCGGCTCAGGCTGGCGATAAGGCGATCGAGCTTGTCCTGTGAGTCCTCGACCCGGCCGAGGTTGGCGACATGCCGGTGGCGAGCAACGCCATCGGCATCCCGGAAGGCCTCGACGAGCTGGATGTACTGCCTCGGGCCGGACTTGGTGATCTTCGCGAACATGCCGCCACGGTATCACGCCACAACAGCGTATTCCATGGTGTTCAAGCTGAACGCGTGCCACTACACGATAGTTGCGGAATCGGCATCCTCAGACAGCGCAAGCCATTGATCCTGCAAGACCAACCCGGCAACGAGGGACCGCGAAACGGGCAAAAGGTGTCGAACTCGGGTGGCCAGAGTGCCGGTGTGCTTGGTCAAGTCACGCGCACCGGAACGGCTGGCAATCGGCTCGCACCCATGGTCGTTGATGCGCTGATCACCGAAGCCGTGGCGGCGCGCCAGCGCGGTACGGCGATCCTGGCCGACACCGGCCAGCAGTTCGAAGTGGGCCTGCGCCTACCGGTGCTGCCCGAGACCGGCATCGTCGAGCCGGGCACCTTCGTCGAGTACCAGGATGGCCGCGTCGCGCGGCTCGGAATCGTGCGCTCTACGCGCATCGAAGCCGGCTTCCCCGAGGTCTGGCAAACACTGGGCGTCGAGTGCCATGCATAACCTCTACCGACAGTTCCGGCAGCTGTTGCCCGAGCCACCGCTGCAAGCCGGCATCGTGATCGAGGCGGGCGCAAACCGCGTCGTGATCGCCTTGCCGGGCGGCGGCCTGATCCATGCCCGCGGCGAAGCCACCCTCGGCCAAACCGTGTTCGTGCGCGATGGCGTCATCGAAGGCGAGGCGCCTTCCTTGCCGATGGAAGTGATCGACATTTAAGCCGCGCCTTTTCAACCGCTACACCCCTGAAACCCGCTCCGGCTCGCGCTGGGCGGGTTTCGTCATTTCTGGAGACCGACGATGACCGAAGACACCGATGCACCGACCAACGACTCGACCCTCTTGCTGCGGCACGAGGACTTCGATGAACTGCTGAACCGCGCCGCCGAACGCGGCGCCGAGCGTTGCCTCACCCACCTCGGTCTGGAAAACGGACACGCCGCGCGTGACATCCGCGAGCTGCGTGACCTGCTGGAAGCGTGGCGCGATGCGCGCCGCACCGCCTGGCAGACCACCGTCAAGGTCGTGACCACCGGCATCCTGGCCGCGCTGCTGGTGGCCGCTGCCATCAAGTTGAAGCTGATGGGAGGCACGCAATGACCGCCCGACCGAAGATCTGTCTGCTCAACGACTGGCGGCGCGTGTTGCGTCGCGCGTGGAGCATCCGACTTTCCCTGCTGGCAGCCGCCTTCACAGCGGCGGAAGTCGTCGTCCCGCTGTTCGGTGATCTTCTGCCGCGTGGCGCGTTCGTGCTGCTGGCCTTCGCCGCCAGCATCGGCGCGACCGTTGCGCGCATCGTGGCGCAGCCGGAGATGCGCCGATGACCGGTGCACCATCACCCGTGATGCGCAGGACGGTGACCGGATTGACGCTGTCCGCCGCCGCCCTGGTCGGCATCGTGATGCACGAGGGCTACACCGACCACGCGGCAATCCCGGCCAAGGGCGATGTGCCGACCATCGGCTTTGGCACCACCGCCGGAGTGAAGATCGGCGACACCACCACGCCACCGAAGGCCTTGGCGCGGGCGCTCACGGATATCCAGCAGTTCGAGGACGCGCTCAAGCAGTGCGTGACCGTGCCCCTAGCTCAGCACGAGTACGACGCCTTTGTGAGCTTCTCCTACAACGTCGGCAGCCGCGCGTTCTGCCAGTCCACATTGGTCAGAAAACTCAACGCCGAGGACTACGTCGGGGCCTGCGCCGAGCTGCTGCGCTGGCGCTTCTTCCAGGGCAAGGACTGCGCGCTGCCCGCCAACGCGCGCCTGTGCGGTGGACTGGCCACGCGGCGCGAGGCCGAGTACCGGCAGTGCATTGGGGAAGGGTCATGAGCGTGATTCCTTGGCCGTACCGCTGGCTGGCCCTCGTGGCACTTGGCGTCGCTTTGGTCGGCTTCGGATGGATCAAGGGCGCGGGCCACGTTCAAGCCGAGTGGGACGCCGCTGTCCAGGAGCAAATCCTGCAAGCCGCCACTGTCCGCGAGCGGCAGGCACAAGCCACCGTCAAGGTCGTCACACAGTACGTCGAACGCGTCCGCGTCGTCCGCGAGAAGGGCGAAACCATCATCAAGGAGGTTCCCGTCTATGTGCCCGTTCAAGCCGATGCTGCTTGCACTATCAACCGTGGCTTTGTGCGCCTGCACGACGCTGCCGCCGCAGGTGAACTGCCCGAGCCCGCCCGAGATGCTGATGCGGCCGCCGAAGGACTTGCGCTCTCTGCCGTCGCCGGAACCGTCGCCACCAACTACCAGACCTGCCACGAAAACGCCGAGCAACTGAGGGCGCTGCAGGCGTGGGCAAGGGAGATGGATGTCGCGGACGCGCAATAGCCTTCGGAACGCCGTCATGGGTTGCGTGCACAACCTGGCAAAAGACGACTGGTCCTGATCAGAATCACCGAGTCCCGCAGCTATACGTTCCTCGAAGGTGCGCGCAGGGCGACGAACTGGTTACTCGGCCCTTCTGACCGCAGCATCAGGTTTGCGCTGTTCGACACCACGTAGGCCAAGGGCCGCGTCATGTTGAACGGGAACAGCACCGGCAGCGACTGCAAACTGGGTACTGATATGGGCTTGCCGGCGTAGCGCACAGCAGCTTCGATCAGCCAAGCAGTGAGCGCATCGTTGTCGATGCTCGTCTGTGGCAAGCGAATGACGCGCTTACCTTTCTCGACGCGCTCCACGGCTCCCCAGCTCGCCTGGCTCTGGATGACCATGTTGGTCATGCGCCGAGTGCCTTCGCGCTCTCCATAGGTTTCGCTCATGCGGCGATGGACCTCGGCGGACGCGCAGTCGCCCTGGATGGCGGACAGGCGGCCCACCAGCTCGGCCACCTTGCCAAAGAACGGGTACGTCGCCACGGACATGCCCCAGCACAGCGCCGCGACCGGTATATCCGGCTGCGTCTTGTGGATGGCCACACCACGATCCGCGTAATCGACCAGTTCGGCGCGCGGCTCCAGCCACAGCCGGTTCAGTACGGTGCGTGTTTTCTTCTTGGCTTCCGCGCCAAGTCCGGCTGCATCGAGCAAGCAATGGCTCACTCCGGTAGACCGAACACGCTTTCTCCGCGCGTCTCAGCAATCACACCCTGGCTGGAGCCTGCCGACGCCGGTGGACTCAACGTTGCCGTGGTCCGCCGTGAGATGAAATGTGGTATCCCTTGTCGAGCAGCAGGAGAACAGCCGGTCGACGAAACCGGTCGTCAGCCAGTTGCCGATCCACATCGCCACGTCCTTCTTAGACCGCTCCGTAGAGCCGATCGTCAACCTCATCGATGACCAGGCCCTGCCTCCGGGCGCCGGTCGATCAAATCCGCTTCCAGCGCGTCGAGCTGATGGATCTGACGCAGCGCGTCAGTACATCACCTCATTCGAGTTGACGCCTTCGTTCTGCCAGAACGTCTTCCCAACGATTCCTCCTTGTCCGTCCTGTCGATGGAGTCGTCGAACTCCCGCGCAGTTTCAGGCGGAACAGCGCCTGGCGCGACACCGATGTCACAGTCGGCAGCCATGCAAACGCGGTTCCCTCGTCGAACGCGAACCGTTTCGTGGTGGCGATCAGGCGCTCGCCGGATCTGCCTACCCACTGGTCGAGAGGCCAGCCCGTCAGATACCAGCAGGAAGCCACCTTGGTTTCCCCTGCGGACCGCCGATGCCGCAAAGCGCGGCACGTGGTGCACCATCACCGGACCTTTGGTCACCGGCTGCAGGATCAAGGTCGGCGTAATGCTTGGCGGCGACCCAGGCTCGCAGACCCTCGTCTGATTGCGCCTGCAAGGTCTTGATCCGCTCTCGAATCACCGGCAGGTGTTCGCTGCCTTCCGTGCCTGGCAGACCATGCGTTCGGGCCAGGATCTCACCGTAGCGCTTGGCGAACTCGCTCCAGTCCTTGTGCGACGAAGCCGCCGTTGGCGTCGTCTCGATCAGGCCATCGATGCCTTTTAGCACCAATGCCTGCAATGCCGCCGGGTCCTGGACAATTCCCGCCTTGATCCAACTCGGCATCCCCGCCGGAACGCTGTGCACCGCCAGCGGATGCAAGCTGCCGTCGAGGAACATGGAATCGACCAGCACCTGCACATCGGAGTGGTCGAACGGAATCTCAATCTTGGCGACGTAGTCTGGTGGTGGCGGTTCGCCAGTGCGGGTTCCGTCCAGCCCCTGGGTCTTCAGATAGCGGTACCACGCATCCTGCACCACGCGCAGCAGCGCGCTCTTGGATGCCAGCCATGTGGCGACGGGAAGGTCCGTGAACAGCCCCTTGCCCTGAATGATGCCTGCCGCGTGCTGGGCGAACAGGGGTGGCAACGAGCGGTTGGCGAAGTGCATCCGAAGCAGCTCGCGCCAGAAGTCCACTGGGTTGCGAATGGATCTCGGCGCCAGTTGGTAGACGTGTTCGAGGATGAAGTCCTTCGACTCGTTCTCGCCCTGGCCGACTGCAGCTCGGTCTGGTGGGCGTGGAAACAGCCCGGCAAGTGCTCCGGCTCGACCTGCTGCACCGCGCTGTAAGCCAGCCTCGGGAACAGCTCAGCAAGGCTGAGCCGGACCACACGACCGTGGTGCACGATGTCCCACGGCAAGACATTCGCATCGGCGCTTCGCAGATGCAGAACCAGCGATGGCGCAGGCCCTTGCTCACCGCGATCCCATGCGGCGCGGTAACGCTCCTCATACTCCGCGCGAAAGGCAAACGGGTCCTCGTACAGCATCAGCTCGAAGCCGCGACCGCGCAGCTCGGTCAACAGCTTCTCGTCGAGCAACACATCATCAGGGTCGCACGCCACCCATAGCCGGGTGAGATCGGCCGTGAAGTGGCGAGAATGCGTTCCTGACCACTGGCTCATCCCACCTGTCCTCCGGGCATCACATCGCCGGAGACGCGTACCATCATCACGGCATTCAAATCTGGCACGCTGGCCTCCATGTCATCGAGAGCGGCCATGCGCGCATCGTGTTCCTGCTGCAGTCGCTTGCGCCGATGCTCGCGCACGGCGGGCAGGCCGATTCGCCCAATGGCCTGACCTCGGGCTTCGAAGGCATACACCGCACGCTCGCGTTCTTCCTTCAGTCGGGCACGGTGCTCGTTCAGCAGCTCGGTGAAGATCCGTTCGCCTTGGGCGCTGGCGGCCACATGGGATGCCTCGAACCACTTCACCGACTCCTCGGCGCCGGTCACGGCATGAACATCCACGGTCTCGGTCAGCAATAGGTCCCACACGCGCTTGGCAGTGGGTACGAAGAGGCGACCTTCCTCGTTGACGAACACCGGCAGGAAGCGCTTCCGGCTCAAGCCTTCCGCCGCCAGGCTGATCTCCCATAGCGACCAGATGCCGCGCACCGAATCCGGCAGACCAGAAACACGGATCACCGGCAGTGGTTGGCCAGCGACAAAGCGTGGCAACTCGCTGATCACCGCC
>JADJPR010000009.1 GCA_016713135.1 Rhodanobacteraceae bacterium
GATCGCGTCGTGCAATCGACCAGCAACACGGTGATGTCCGGCTGATGGTTGGCGCCCGTCGAATCCAGCGCCGAGGTGCTGCATCCATCGAGCGAACGCAGCGCGGCAACGCCGTGACCGCGCGTCGGCGCAGTTGGCGGACCTGTTCCGATGCGCCGCATTCTGCCGGCCCACCCAGCGCTCTCTTGGGGCCGACAACCCGCTTCGACGCGCAGCCGCGATCGGCGGGCGCCCGCACACCCACCTGGGACGGCGAACACCTGAGCAGTATCGATGCCAGCAGCACCACCGTTTCACGCACGTCACCTGACCGTGACCGGCGGCGCCAGCCGAACTGCGCGTGGAAGATGCCGACGGGCGCGTCGCCACGACCCGGCACGTGTTCAGCTACGCACCGGGCCGCTGCGCGATGACCATCCTCGGTCCGGACCGCCTGCTGCAGGGGCTGCCGAATGCCTTTGGCGTGCGCGTGACGGCGAGGAGTACTCCGGCGACGACTATCCGGAGCTTTCCGACGAGCCTCGGTTTTGGCCGCCAGCGCGTGCTTACCGCACGCTGATCGGTACCGCGAGCGCGCCCGACCAGTTCTTCGCTCTTGAGCGTCAGCCACCCGGTCCTACGGAGCCGCCGAACGGCGCGTCGCGCGCATCTGTCCAGACGGCCGCGCCCGGCGATCCAGGCCAAACCCCCGCCAGCCTGGCGCTGAATGCGAGATACGTGGACCTGGTGCTGACCGCGCTGGCGGCGTGCCGCCCTTTCGACGGACCCCTGGTGTGCCGGGGCGACGAGGATGGGAACCCGAAGGCTCGCCGGGCAGACTGGCAGATGCGATTTCGACCCGCTCCAGGTTGTCACCAGAAGCGCGCGCAACCGTCTTCGATGGCGAACGACGGCTTCACCGCACTGCTGATCCCGATCGTCGCCAGCCAGGCGCTCGCCGCGACCCTCGATTCGCCGTCTGCGCCGTCCACCTGCATCGATCATGCGATCAGCATCGCGATTGCCAGGCACCGCGCCCTTCGACGTGCGCTCGACTTCGGCGACGGCAGCAGTCCCTACAGCACGCGCACCAGCAACCGCAGCCTGCAACTCGTGCGTGCCTGGGCACCGGCGAGAGCGGAAGCCCGCGCACGCTGAGCCTGCGGGTGCGGACAGCGCCGGTGGCAGCACCGAGCTGACGCGCCAGCCGGTGCCGGTCAACGCCGCGGTCGATGTCGAGGTCAGGCTGCGCAACGCCGCCGCCCAGAACATCCACATCCACGACCGCAGCACGCCGCCCGGCGGCTGGTTCGATCCCGCGACACGGCTGACCCCGGGCGCCACGCGCATCGAACGGTGCGCTCCCCGCAGAGGCCTGCGAGGGCCAGGTCGAACGGGGCGCGGGCGCAATTCCACGCAACTGATCGAGCGCAGTTGCACCTACCGCAAGCGCGAACCTGCCGCCTGCCTGACCTTCACCGAATCCGGTGGCGCCATGCTCTCCTGCGACTGAGCCTGACCGGGCGGTAGATCCGGGGCCGACAACAACCCCCACCCAGGTGCCGATCGTTGGTACCGACACCCGACCACGACCAGCGTGCCGGGCGCGTCGGCGGCACGGCCGATCGCGGCGCGCACGAGTTCGCAGGGACGGCAGCTTCGCCCGCGATCCTGCCGGGCAATGTCGGCGGCAACCCGACGCAGCTGTTGCGGGCACCGATTCCCTTTGCTGTCCAGCGATTTGCTGGCGCCTTCCTGGGCAAACATGCCAGGGCCCGGGAGCAGGCCGCCGTCTCGCCGATCGCCAGCGCGAGGACGAATGCCCACTTCGCTGCTACCGGGCTCACCTGACTGAAGCCCGGAGCCAACCCCGATGAGGAAACCACTGACCGGAGCCGCGATGCGAAGAGCGTTCGGACAAGGTCCGAACCCACAGATGCCGCGAGCTTGCTGTGCGTGGGTTTGGACCCTTGTCCAAACGCGGTTGTCTTGGGGCGCTCCCGCGATGAGGATTGGTACGAATCAGGACCGCACTCGGTTCAAGGGCGCAGCGGCGATGCCCTTCCCGACCCCCGTCAGGAAAGCGCCAGGCGCCCGCGTCGCGGGTTTAGGCCCGTTGGATGGCGGACGCGAGGACCCGGCCTGGCGTCGCGCGGCTCCGGAGCACGCGGTGTCTCTGGTGGCGTGACGGCCGACCGCGCCGGCGGCCGCGTGCTGACCGCCGCAGTGCCGCGCCGGCGCTGCAAACGATTGCAGTCACTCGACAGGGCCGCCTCGGCTCGGGACACTGCCTGCTTTCCGATCGCTTGGGGCTTTGTATGTCGATATCGTGGATGCGATCGGTCTGTACCGGGCCGCTGCTTGTGGCTGCCTGATTCGAACGCGGGTGACAGGGCTGCCGCCTTGATCCTTTCGGCGCAATGCCACGACTTCCTGATGACTGATCGCTGACGATGGCGATTCGGGCAATGACCAATCGGTGGGACGCATGCCCGATGCCGACACCCTCCGGAGTTTCGCCGGCGGCGATATCCAGGGGTGATCGACAAGATCGAATCGGATTATTTCAACGCCCTGGTGTGGATGCTGATCTGGACTACGCCGCTGATCGAAAACGTCCATGGCCACGTCGGCGAGAACGAATGGGGCAAGACCTACGCCTATCACGGCTACCGGCCCAGGACTGGACCGGTCGATCCCAATCTGGGCGACGAGGCGCTGATGGCCAAGATGATCGCCGCAGCCCACGGCAGGCCTGCGGGTGCTGAAGGATGTGATTCTCAACCACGCCGGCGCGCCGACGAAGATCGACCCGAAGTGGCCCGCCGACTGGTGCGTCCGGGTCCGGCGTGCACCTACACCAGCTTGCCACGACGGCCACCTGCGAGCTGGAGTTTCACCCTGCAGGACATCCGCACCGAATCCGAAGAGCCGGTCGAACTGCCCGACTTCCCTGGTCGAAAAGTGGCGCTCCGAAGGCCGGCTGGAACAGGAACCGGCTGAGCTGGATACCTTCTTCGAGCGCACGAAATCTGCCGCGGGCGCCAAAGTACTATCTGGTCAAGTGGTTGACCGACTGGGTGCGCGATCATGGCATCGACGGCTTTCGCATCGATACCGCCAAGCACGTCGACCCCGAAATCTGGGCGGTGCTCAAACGCGAGGCCGAGTTTGCCCTGGCGCAGTGGCGTGCTCGCAATCCCGATCGTATCAGGCCCGATCGCCCCTTCTACATGTTCGGGGAGGTCTTCAACTACGGCGTCGCCGGATTCCAGAACGCCGCCGAGGAGGGCCTGGCCTACGACTACGGCGACCGTCAGGTCGACTTCTACGAGCTGGGCTTCGACGCTCTGATCAACATGGGCTTTGCCACCCACGCGGCGCAGCCTGCCGGGGCGCTGTTCGCGCAGTACCACCAGGAGTTGCAGGGCCGATTCGCCGGCAAGGGCGTGGTCAATTACATCAGCTCGCACGACGACATGGGTCCGCTGGACCCTGCGCGCAAGGATGCCTTCAATGCCGCGATCAAGTTGATGCTGGCGCCTGGGCGGCGCAGATCTACCACGGCGACGAACTTTCACGCAGTCTGGTGGTCCCCGGCACCAAGGGCGATGCGACCCTGCGCTCGTCGATGGACTGGTTGGCGGTCGAGGAGCAAGCCGAGATACTCGCCCATTGGCGCAAGCTCGGACAGTTCCGCCAGCGTTTTCCGGCCGTGGGCGCCGGCGTGCATCAGGAACTGCAAGCCAGGCCGCTGGTCTTCTCGCGCACGCTCCACGGCGCCGCGCCGGCGCTGGTGGCCCTGGACCTCAGGCGCAAGAACAATGTGGTACCGGTCGCGGGCGTCTTCGAGGACGGCCAGGTCCTGCGCGATCATTACAACGACGAGGTCGATACCGTGCGCGATCAACGGGTCGAGGTGAGCGGCCGACGGCCGGTGTTGCTGCTGGCGGCGCAGGCGAACACACCGTAGCGCAGCCCCGAGCTGCGTAGCGCGGCCCGGTGCCCAAGCCGTGTGTGCCCGGTTGACGCCAAATCGAGCCTGCGCGCCAGCGGTCGCAGCCATGCCAGCGTCAGCCTGCAACTGCCCTCGTGCCCTCGTGGCCAGCGCGATGCGAAAAAGCGCACCGGCAGGGGCGACCCGTCCTTGGCCGCGTGAGAAGCCGGAAATCTCGCAGCCTCTCAGCCCTGCTGGCGCTCCCCCGCCCTCAGCGCCCCAGGTCGCGAGCCTTCGATACAGCGTCGCCCGCGGATCCCGAGGCGCGCGGCGGCAGCGTCGACATCGTCGCCGGATCGGGCCATCGCCGCTTCGATCAGGCGTCGTTCCTCGCGGGCGAGCTGGCTGGCCAGGTCTTCCCCGGCCGTGGCGGCGCCGCGGGATCTCCGGGCGCAGTTCCTCGGCGGTGAGTGCCGCATCGTGGTCGAGAAAGGCGACCGCGCGCTGCATCTCGCGTTCCAGCTCGCGGATGTTGCCGGGCCAGCGCCACGCGAGCAGCGCGTCGAGCGCGCGTTGGCTGATGCCGCGCACGCGCAGGCCGCGCGCCGCGGCGGCGCGGGCGAGGAAGTGCAGCGCAAGGTTGCCGATGTCGGCGACCCGTTCGCGCAAGGGCGGCAGTTCGACTTCCCAGTCGGCGATGCGGTGCCAGAGGTCGTCGCGGAAAGCGCCGCTGGCGCGCATCGCGGCGAGATCGCGGTGAGTCGCGGAGACCACGCGCACGCGCGCCGGCCGCGCTACGGGCGCCAAGGCGCCAGACTTCACGCTCCTGCAGCACGCGCAAGATGCGCGCCTGGGTGGCTCGGCGCCATGTCGCCGATCTCATCGAGGAACAGGGGTGCCGCCGTCGGCGCGCTCGAACAGGCCGGCGCGTGCGTCGACGCCGGTGGCGACGCCCTTCTCGACGCCGAACAACTCGGCCTCCAGCAGGTCCTCCGGGAAGGCCGCGCAATTGACGGCGACGAAGGGCGTCTCCGGCTGGCCGCTGTGCGCGTGCAGGAAGCGCGCGAGCAGTTCCTTGCCGGTGCCGGATTCGCCGCGCACCAGCACGTGGATGCCACTGCGGGCGACCCGTGCGGCCTGCCGGTGCAGCTTGCGCACGCGCGGATCCAGCGGTTGCGGCGTGGGCCATTCGATCTCCGCCTCGGCGGGCGGCGCGCGTCGCGCCGGGCGCGCCAGCGCGAGCAGCGCATGCGCGAGCTCGGCGAGGTGGGAAAACCCGGCCGGATCCTGGCCCGGCGCCAGCTCGGCCTGTACGCGCAGGTCCTCGTGTTCGAGTTCGATGGGTGTGCCGGTGTCGGTGCGCGCGAGGAACAGGCAGGCATCGGCTGAATCGGCGATCGCCAGCGCGCAGCGGCAGCAAGCGCATCCACGCTTCGCCGAGCGCACGCGCCAACTCGACGCGACCGGCGCCGGCGGCGGCGAGCCGCAGCAGCGGCGCCAGCGACTTGCGCGTGAAGCGATCGCTGGCGCCCGCCGCCAGGGTCACGGCCGGCAGCGGCGAAGTCGCGGGCGCGTCCGCCTGCGGCAGCGCCAGCGCCACCTCGGCGTCGCCCTCGGCGAGCGCCCGCAGGCGCAGCGGGACGTGGCCGAGGCGCAACTCGCACCCTTCCGGCAGCCGCACCCAGTCGCCCGGCGCGATGCGCACGCCGTCGATCTCGACACCATTGCGCGCGCCGAGATCGCGGATCGCCGGCACGGGTTCCAGGCGCAAGGTCGCGTGGCGGCGCGAGACTGTCGCCAGGGCGATGCAGGGCTCGCAATCGGCGTCACTGCCCAGCGTGTACTCGCGCGTGCCATCCAGCAGACAGCGGGTGCGCGCCGAGTCGTTGCCGATCAGCAGTTCAAAGCGCATCGATCAGTGCGTCGCGGACTTCGGCAACAGCCGGCCGATCGTGCTGCCCTGCACCAGCAGCGAGAACAGCACGATCGCGTAGGTTGCCATCAGCAGTTGTTCGCGGATCGGCCCCGGCGGCAGCGATAGCGCGAGCGCCACCGAGATGCCGCCGCGCAATCCGCCCCAGGTCAGGATGCGCACGGTGCGTTCGGGAAGGCGTGGCGCATGCGGAAGGCGGCGATCGGCAGCCCAACGCTGACCCAACGCGCGAGCAGCGCCACCGGGATCAGGACCAGGCCGGCGACCAGGTACTGTCCATGGAAGGTCAGCACCAGCACTTCGACGCCGATCAGCAGGAACAGCACCGCGTTGAGGATCTCGTCGATCAGTTCCCAGAAGTCGTCGAGGCGCTCGCGCGTCTGCTGCGACATTGCCAGCGCGCGTCCGTGATTGCCGATGTAGAGGCCGGCGACGACGATCGCGATCGGTGCCGAGGCGTGCAGGCGGAAGGCCAGCGCATAGCCACCCATGACGATCGCCAGCGTCAGCAGCACCTCCACATCGTACTTGTCGACCCGCTTCAGCAGGTGGAAACCGATCCAGCCGAGCACCAGCCCGAAGACGGCGCCGCCGACCGCTTCGAACAGGAACAGCTTGCCGATGCCCTCGATGCTGGCCGGCGCGCTGCCGTTGGCGATGCCGAGCAGCACGATGAACACGACGACGCCGATGCCGTCGTTGAACAGCGATTCGCCGGCGATCTTGATCTCCAGCGCCTTCGGCGCACCCAGGCGCTTGAGGGTTGCCATCACCGCGATCGGATCGGTGGGCGCGATCAGCGCGCCGAACAGCAGGCACCACACCAGCGGCAGCGGGATGCCCATCACGGTGAACACACACCAGGCGCCAAGCCCGAGCACCGCGGTGGAGATCAGCACGCCGACGCTGGCCAGCGTGGCCACCACCCAGCGCTGTTCGCGCAGCCGCTCGAGGTCGACGTGCAGCGCACCGGCGAACAGCAGGAAACTCAGCATGCCGTGCAGCAGGGCCTCGTCGAAATCGATCTGGTGCAGCATGGTTTCGACATCGCTGGCGAAATCGAGCCCGGCGCGCCGCATCAGCGCGAGCGCGAGCGACAGCACCAGGCCAAGCAGCATCACGCCGAGCGTGGTCGGCAACTTCAGCCAGCGGTGATTGATCCATGCGAACAGCGCGGCGGCGCTGATGACGATCGCGGCGAGGTCGAAGAGATGCATGGCGGCGCCCCGGATTGGCCTGGCCCGATCATAAGGTCAGAACGACGTCGATCGCCCCCGGCATTCGTCCGACCGCGCGCCCGCGCCTTGCCGGACGGCGAGGACGACCCTGGCCCGGCCTGCAAACAACCGCGCGCCAAGCAACGGCCAGCCGTTGTCGTCAGGTGCGATCATGTGAGCTGCCATGCCCGGTTCGCCGCCTACCCCGATGCGCCAGCTCCGTCCATGAGTCACACCTGGACCTGCCGCCTGCAAGCCGCGTGCTGCTGGTCGTGGCCGCCCTCGCATCGTCCCCCGGGCTGCGCGCCTGCCCGGGCGCGATCGAGCGGGCGCAGAGGCTGGAGCAGGCGCGCGCGGACTCGGAGCTCGATCCCGCGCTGGCGAAGGCCCGCCTGCAGGCCTGGGTGGATCTGCTCGCCGATTGCGCGGATATCCACGCGGAATCCGCGACGCTGCTCGAATGGAGCGACCGTTTCCTGAAGGCGTCCGACTGGCAGCGCGCGGAAGCGGCCGAAAGCGCGCGACTGCGGCTGGTGACGGTCGCGCGCCTGGATGGGTCGATCGCCGATTCCCACCTGCTTCTCGGCATCATCATCGGCGAGAACGACCGGGCGCGGGCGCTCGACCACCTCGAAGCAGCCGCGCCGGAACTGGAACGCCTGGGACGCACGGTCGATGCCGCGGACACCTGGTCGCGGATTTCCCGCCTGCGCCGCCGCGAAGCGCAATACGTCGCCGCACTGAAGGCGGAGGTCCGCAGCCTCGAACTGCGCCGCAGCCTGACTCCGCCACCCAGTCTCTGGCGTCCGTACCGGGACATCGCCAAGCTCTACGAGATGCTGGAGCAGACGGACCAGGCCCGGCGCAGCTATGGCGACGCACTGGCCGAGGTGGAGCGCAGCGGCACACCGGCGGGCCTGATGGCGGTGCTGGTCAGCTACTCGGGTTTCATGAACGACGCGGGCGCGGATCCCGAGGCAGCCAAGCGCTACGCCGAGCGGGTGCTGGGTGTGGTCTCGGGTCCGGACGCCCGCGAGCAACTTGCGGCGGCCCTGCAGCGGGTCGCGGCCTTGCTCCAGCTGGGTCGGGCGCTGGCGGCTCTGGGCGAGCTGGACGCCGCCGAAGCGCGCTTGAACGAGGCGCTGGCAGGAGCTGAAAGCCTGAACCGCGAGCCGATGCAGGCGCATGTCTACACCCGGCTAGGTGAGCTCGCGTTGGCCCAGGGCAAACCGGAACTCGCGCTCGAACGCCTGCAGGCGGCGCGCAGGATTTACGACAAGCAGCGCAACCGGCAGCGCCTGATGGTCACCCAGGAAGCGCTGCAGCGGGTGTACACGGCGCTCGGCGAGCCGCTGCTGGCCGCGCAGGCGGGCCTCGAGCACTACCGCCTGCGTGACGAGTTGCTCGGCCGCCCGGCGATCGCGCGCGTCGGCGAGTTGCTCGCGAGCTTCCAGCTCAGCGAGGAGCGCCAGCGGGCGGAATACCTCGCGCACGCCAGGACCGTCGCGGAACTGGAGTTGGTCAACCAGCAGAATCGCTTCGAGCTGTTCCTGACCGTGGGTCTCGCCATTCTCGGGTCTTGCTGTTGCTGGCCTGGCGGCATCTCGCGGTCGAGCGACTGTACCGGTGCTGCGCGTGAAGAATGCGCTCGTGCAGTCGCAGAGCGAGCAGCTCGCCAGCGCCAACGCGCGGCTGACCGGTTTGGCGCACGACCTCGAACAGGCCAGCCGCACGAAGAGCCAGTTCCTGGCCAACATGAGCCACGAGATTCGCACGCCGATGAACGCCGTGCTGGGCATGGCGACTCTGCTCGCGAAGACGCCCCTGCAGGCGCGCCAGCAGGGCCTGCTCGGACGCCTGACCGCCTCGGCACGGATGCTGCTCGGAATCATCAACGACATCCTCGACCTTTCGCGCATCGAGGCCGGCAAGATGCGCATCGAGCAGGCCCCATTCCGGCTCGACGATGCGCTGACGGACGCGGTTGCGGTGGTCGGCGAGCGTGCGCGCGCGAAGGGGATCGAGCTGCTGTTCGCGATCGCGCCGGAGGTCCCGAAGTGGCTGGTCGGCGATTCGATGCGTCTGCGCCAGGTGCCGATCAATCTCACGGGCAATGCGCTCAAGTTCACCGAGCGCGGCCAGGTGCTGGTGGAGATCGACTGCAGCGACACGCCCGGGGAAACCGCGCTGCTGCGCTTCGCGGTGACCGACAGTGGGATCGGGATTGCGCCAGCCGACCTCGAGCGCCTGTTCCAGCCCTTCAGCCAGGTCGACGAATCGGACGCGCGCGTGCATGGCGGCGCCGGAGCGCAACGAGCCGGCAGCCGTCATTCCCGCTGCCGCGCCGGACTTCGAGGAACTCGCGCAGGCGCTGGCGAGCAACAGCGTGAGTGCGCGTGGCAAGTTCCGCGCGCTGCTCGACGCGAGCAGCGGCGAACTGCAATCATCGCTGGCGGCTGTCGGCAAGCACATCGACGCCCTGCAGTTCGCGCAGGCCGCGGCCTTGCTGGCGGAATTGACGGGCAGGCAGACCCCGGCTGACCAGGCCGAGACATCACGAGGCGTGCGATCATGAGCAGTCCGAAACAAGGCGGCGCCCACATCCTGATCGTCGACGACGAGCCGGCGAACATCGAAGTGCTGATCAACGCCTTGCCGGATTACGAGCTGAGTTTCGCCACCGACGGCGCGCGCGCCCTGGAACTGGCGATCGAGCGTCCCTTCGACCTGATCCTGCTGGATGTGGTGATGCCCGGGATCGGTGGCCACGAAGTGCTCCGCTGGCTGAAATCGGAGCCGCGTACCGAGCACGTGCCGGTCATCTTCGTCACGTCGCTGGCCGAGTACGAGGACGAGGCGCGCGGTCTGTCGCTCGGCGCAGTTGACTACATCACCAAGCCGATCCGGCCGGCGATCGTGCGCGCCCGCGTGGCCACGCATCTGGCGCTCAAGCGCTACGTCGACCTGCTGGCCGAGCACCTGCCGACCGATGCCCTGACCGGCATCCCGAATGCGCGCCGCTTTGACCAGGAGCTGGAGCGTGCCTGGGGCAGGGCGCAGCGGTACTCGCTGCCGCTGGCGATCGCGCAGGTGAATCTCGACAACTTCGACCGCTACACGGACTTCTACGGCAGCAGCCCTGCCGACGAATGCCTGACCCGAGTCGCGCGCACGCTCGACGAATCCTTCGGGCGTGGCGGCGACTTTGCCGCGCGTCGCGGCGCCAGCGAGTTCGCCCTGTTGATCGAAGGCATCGACAGCCTGGCCCAGGCCCGGCGCATCCTGCAGGCGGTCAACGCGCTCGAGATCCCGCACGTGCGTTCGTCCAGCAGCGCCTTCGTCAGCGCCAGCATCGGCATGGTGTCGCTGGTGCCGGGCGATGCGCACACGCCGGCGGGCTGCATGGCGCTGGCTGCGGAACTCGCGCGCGCTGCCTTCGATGGCGGCGGCAATCGCGCCGAGTACCAGGACCTCGGTGCGGGCACGCGCAGCACGGTCCTGCCGGAAGAACCCACGAACTGAGCCGGCAAGCGCCGGGCAGCGAACCAGCTGCATGCGCCAGACGGCTGGCGTCGCGTGCGCGCGCCGGCACGACGCGGGGTGAGCGCGGCTGCGGAGCGTCCCCGAGATCTGGTGGCAGTTGGGCTTGGGCGATGCGCCAAACCTCTGCTTTCGCAGCGCTCGCCGACGCTTCGATGCCGCTGGTCCGCGCCATGGCGTTCAATCGCTTGGTGGCGCCGAACAGCAAGCTCGGCTTGGACCCGGTGACAACGTGGATCGCTACTCCTCCCGCCGGGCGGGGAGTTGCACCCTTGCGTCTCGCCGGTTTGCGCCAGCGCACCTACTCGAAACCGTTCGCGAGATCGTCGGCCCGCCGGCGGTGATCGTGATCGGGTTCGGCAGCAGGCCGATATTGCTGGCGCTGCGCTCGCGCAGTTCAGCGAGCGCATCGTCGGCGCTCTGACCTCGGTCGCGGCGTCGCTGGACAGGTGCAGCGCCATGCGGAAGTCAGTGAGCGGCTCACGCGTCGCGCCCGGTTGTCAGGCGCAACTACTCGAAGCCATTCGCGAATACCTGCGGCCCCGCGTTCTCGCCCGGCCGCAGCAGCAGCGCCTCGATCCGGGCCGCTGCCACCGACCGAGCTCGCGACGGTCGCCACGCCGCGCACGCGCAGGCCGAGCAGGGTTCCCGGCGCGGCCGCGCCAATACCGGTGCGGGTCCAGCCACCGGCGATGCGGGTCATCGGCAACTGCTCGACCGCAACGCCGGCGTGCTCCACCTGCAGGACCGGCGCCTGCACCAGTTCCGGCGCGGCGCCGGCGCGCAGCCAGCGCAGCTCTCCGGACTGGAAGTCCAGGCGCGAGAGCGCGGCCTGCGCACCGGCGAGTCGCGCGAAGCCCGGTGCCGGCAGGTCGCCGACCTGACCGAAGGTGCCGGCGATCAGCAGCCGGCCGTCGCCGAGCAGCGCCAGCGCCTGCACCATGCCGTCCACCGCGGTCGCGAAAGCGGGATCGAGGCTGCCGTCCGCCCGCAGGCGCGCGATCCGGCTGCGCGGCTGGCCATCGATCTCGAGGAACTGGCCGCCGATCAGGATCCCGCCATCCGCCTGCACCGCGATCGCCTGCACCGTCCCGCCGACGGCCGGCGCGAAGCCGGGATCGACACTGCCGTCCGCCCGCAGGCGGGCGAAACCGGGGCGCGCCAGGCCATCGATGGTCTGGAAGTGCCCGCCGACGAGGATGCGCCCGTCGGCCTGCAGCGCCAGCGCGTGCACCACGCCGTCGGCGGCCGGGTCGAAGGCCGGATCGAGGCTGGCGTCCGCGCGCAGGCGTGCCAGCCGGCTGCGCGGCAGGCCGCCCGCCTGCAGGAAGGCACCGCCGAACACCACGCCGCCATCCGCCTGCGCGGCGAGCGCGATCACGCGCGCGTCGGTGGCGGTGGTGAAAGCGGCGTCGTGGCTGCCGTCGGCGTGCAGGCGCGCAAGGCCCTGCTGCGGCAGGCCTTCGATCGAACTGAAGTTGCCCCCGATCAGCACCGAACCATCATCGAGCGGCAGCACGGCGCGCACCTCGGCGTCGAGCGCGGCGGGCAGGAAGCCCGGATCGACGCTGCCGTCCGCCCGCAACCATGCGAGATTCCGCCGGCTCTGGCCAGCGACCGCGGTGAAGTCGCCGCCGAGCAGCGCGCTGCCGTCGCCGAGCACGGCGAGCGCGCGCACGTAGAAGCCGGTGACGACCGGTGCGTAGCCCGGATCGAGCTGGCCGTCGGCGCGCAGGCGCGCCAGGCGGCTGCGCGGCTGGCCGTCGGCGCTGGCGAACTCGCCGGCCACCAGCAGCGCGCCGTCGGCCTGCTCGACGAAGGCCATCGGCGCGATGTCGAAACCGAACAGCGTAGACACATCGGGCCGGCCATCGCGGTGCAGCCGCGCCAGCGCCGGAACGGTCGCCCCGCCCACATGATCGAAGGCGCCGCCGACCAGCACGCGGCCGTCCTGCTGGCGCGCCAGCGCCCAGCCGTCGTCGTCCAGTTCGCTGCTCATCGCCGGATCAACGCTGCCGTCGGCACGCAGCCGCACCAGGCCACGCCGCGGCTGGCCGTTGACGCTGGCGAAGGCCCCGCCGCGAGCACGCCGAGATCGTCCTGCGGCAGCAGCGCCGCCGCCGGCAGGTCGAGGCTGGCGGCGAAACCCGGCAGCACGCTGCCATCGGCGGCGAGCGCGGCGATGCGCGCGCGCGGCTGGCCGCCGACCGTGGCGAACAATCCACTGGCGTAGATGCGGCCGTCGCCCGCCTGCACCAGCACGTCGACATCGCCATCGGCGCGGGATTGAAGCCGGGATCGAGCGCGCCACCCGGCAGCAGGCGCGCCAGGCGCTGGCGCGGGCTGCCGGCGAGCGTGGTGAAGCTGCCGCCGACCAGCACCGCGCCGTCGTGCTGCAGCGCGAGCGTGCGCACGCTCGCGCTGGCGTTCGCCGAGAAACTGCTGTCGAGGCTGCCGTCGGGGTTGAGGCGCGCCAGCCCGCTGGCGCGCCGTGGCGTTGACCTGGGTGAAGCTGCCGCCGATCAGGATGCGGCCGTCGCCGAGCACCAGCAGCGCCGCGACCGCGCCGTTGACCTGCGGCGCGAAGCCCGGATCGAGACTGCCGTCTGCCAGCAGGCGCGCGAGGTGCGCGCGCGGCTGGCCGTTGACGCTGGCGAACAGGCCGGCGATCAGCAGCCGGCCGTCGACCTGCTGCGCGCTCGCCACCACGGCGCCATCGGCGGCCGCAGCGAAGCTGGCGTCCAGGCTGCCGTCGACGTGCACGCGCACCAGGCGGTTGTGCGCTTCGCCGGCGACCATGCCGAAGTTTCCGCCGGCGAGGATGCGGCCGTCGGCCTGTTGCAGGACGGTCAGCACGCTGTCGTCCGGCTGCGGACGGAAGCCCGCGTCCAGCGGCCAGGCTGCGAGCCGGGCGCAGGCCAGCAGCAGCAACAGGGCGAGCACGACCGGATGGCACGGGAACGGTGCGGGAGTTGCGGCAGAAGTGGGCATCGATGCGGCTCGGGTGGCGGCGATGGCGCTGTTCCGCAAGCCGCGTGCCAACCGGACCCACGATCAAAAGGCGCGTACTATCAATACCTTGTATGCCGCGGTTGCGATCGCCGTCGCGATCCTGAGACGGCGCTTTCGCAGTCGCGCGACGCAACCCGGCAGGCATGCGGCGGGCTTGCGCGCTATGGTTGCACCCTCGCGACCACGGAGATCCGTCGATGCGCCGTCTGCCGCCCCTGCTCGCCCTGCTGGTCGCCGTCGCGGCCGGCGCCCAGGACCACCCGCTGGTCAGCGCCTACCCGGCTCCACCCAGAGCAAGCGCGAGGTACTGGAGTACGCCGAGTACCAGCGCATCGTCGGCATGCGCGAGGACGCCAGCCAGACCGAAGCGCTGGCCGGCAGGGTCACGCGGCTCACCTACCGCAACCCGGCCGGGCGCTCGACCCTGGAGATCGCCGCCAACTGCAAACAGGCGCTGGAGCGCGCCGGGATGCGCGTCGATTACGAGTGCGTCGGCCGCGACGCCTGCGCCAGCAGCGGCGTCGGCTGGCGCAAGATCCCGTCGTGGAACGCGATCAACGGCATGAACGTCGGCGCGGTGGCCGATGTCCGCTATTTCACCGGCAGGCTCGAACACGAGGGCCGCCAGGCTTACGTCGCGCTCGCGATCAACCCCAGCGTGCACCACCTGCACGTCGTCGAAGTGCAGGCGATGCAGCAGGGCCTGGTGGTGGCGGACGCCGCGGCGCTTGCCAGCGCGCTCGACCGCGACGGCCGCGTGGTCGTCGACGGCATCTATTTCGACACCGACAGCGCGCGCCTGCAGGCGGCCTCGGACCCGGCGCTGGAGCAGGTCGCGAAACTGCTCGCGGAGCGTCCTGCGCTGACGCTCACGTGGTCGGCCACAGCGACAGCCAGGGCGGCTTCGCGCACAACCAGAAGCTGTCGGCGGAGCGCGCCGCGAGCGTGCTTGCCGCGCTGGTGCAGCGCTTTGGCGTGGCCGCGGCGCGACTGTCGGCGCACGGCGTCGGCCCGCTGGCGCCGGGCCGCCGGGAATGCCAGCGCAGACGGCCGCGCGCGTAATCGGCGGGTCGAGATCGTGCTGCAGTAGCCAGCGACGTGGCGCAGGTCGAACAGCGGCTGATCGCGCGCTACGGCACGCTGTCGCTGCTCGGCAGCGGCGGCATGGGCGCGGTCTATCGGGTGCACGATGCGGCACGCGGCGGCGAGGTGGCGATCAAGACCGTGGCGGTCGCCGATCCGCGCCTGCGCAGCGCCTGCGGCGCGAGGCGGAACTGCTGGCGCGGCTGTCGCACCCGCATGTGTGCCCGATCCTCGAATGGCAGGAGGAGGACGACGGCGCCTGGATCGTGATGCCGGTGCTGGACGGCACCACCTCGATCGTTGCGCGCGATCTCACCGTCGACACCATCGTCGAGCTGCTGCAGCAGGCCGCGCGCGGGGTCGCCGCCGCGCACGTTGCCGGCCTGGTGCATCGCGACCTCAAGCCCGCCAACCTGATGGTGCTCGACGCTGGCGGCAGCCAGCCGCGCGCGGTCGTGATGGACTTCGGCATCGCCCATGCCAGCGACGCCAGCACGCTGACCGGCACCCACGAAGTGCTCGGCACGCCCGCCTACATGGCGCCCGAACAGGGCGCGCGGCGAGAAGCGCGCAGGTGGACGCGCGCGCCGACGTCTGGGGCCTCGGCGCCACGCTCTACGACGCGCTGACCGGGCGCCCGCCGCATGGCCACGGCAGCCTCGCCGAGGTGCTCGCGCGGGTGCTCGACGAGGACGTCGCCTCGCCGCGCGTGCATCGCCCGACGCTGCCGGAGCCGCTCGCGCATCTGCCTGAAGGCGCTGGAGCGCGATCCGGCGCGTCGTTACCCAAGCGCGGACGCATTCGCCGACGACCTGCAACGCTACCTGCGCGGCGCACGCGTGCGCGCGCGCCGACGCCGGGTCCGCTGTACCAGTTGCGGCGCATGCTGACGCGCCATCCGCGTTTCTGGGCG